>DASQNB010000322.1:0-2903 GCA_035645175.1 Geodermatophilus sp. | reverse complement strand
CACGTCATCCCGCACGCCTGCGGCGGTGCCACCGACTGCGCGAACCTGTGTTGCCTGTGCCGCAGTCGCCACCGACTGAAGACACTTGCCCGCGGCTGACGCTTCGTCATGGACGAGGACGGCACCCTGCACGTCACGACCCCGTCCAGGGTCACCCGCACCACCCGACCACCCGGGATGCGTGCACCCGAGCCACCCAGTCCACCGGCGGCAGCCGAGACCCCGCCGGCAGCACCCCCGGACGACGATCCACCACCTTTCTGACCCCGCACGAGGACGCGTCCCGGCTCGGCCCCATGCCACCGAGCCGACACCCGCCGAGCCCGAGCTCAGCGGGGCAGGGAGCGCAGCACCTCCAGCGCCTCGGCCAGGGTGGCCGGCACGTCACCGGGCCGCCGTCCGGCCTGCTCCAGCCCCCGGGCGGTGCGCTCCTGGCGGGCGACCAGCGCGGCCGACATGAACGGCTCCACGCCGGTGCCGGCGACGGTGTCGCGCACCATCCGGGCCTCGACCTGCCGGCGGCCAGCGTGCGCGACGTGCGTGGTGACGAGCATCGTGGCGAAGTCGCGGGTGGGCCAGCGGTCCAGCGTCTCCTCGACCATCGCCAGCAGGGGCTCGACGACGTCCATCTCGTGCGCGGCCAGCAGCGCCTCGGTCCACAGCCCCTCCAGGCCCTTGACCACCACGCTGCGCAGCATCTTCAGCGCTGCCGCGGCACCCACCCGCTCGCCGACGACGGCGACGGAGAACCCCGCCCCGGACAGCAGTCCGGCCGCCTCCGCGGCGTCCGGCCCGGCCAGCGAGATCGGGATGCGGCTGCCGTCGAGCTGGATGCCCCCGCCGGTCATCACCCCGTCGACGACGCGGGCGCCGGGCAGCGCGACGGCCACCGCCTCCTTGACCTGCGGCGCGGTGGAGTTGAGGTCGACGTAGAGGACGCCCTCGCGCGCGACCGGCGCGAACCCCTCGGCGGCGGCCAGCGCGGTGGCCGGGGTGACCAGCGAGACGACGACGTCGCGGTCGGCCAGGCCGGCGACCTCGGCGACCGGCCGCGCCCCGGCCGCGCGGACCGCCTCGGCCAGCGCCGGACCGCGCTCCGGGTCGAGCAGCACGCGGTCGTGCACCGCCAGGTCGGCACCGGAGGCGGCCAGCGCGGCACCGATGACCCGGCCGGCCTCACCGAAGCCGACCAGCCCCCACCGGGGCCTCACGAGGCGCCCACCCGCACCTCGGTCAGCGCGGCCGCCACCCAGGAGCGGTCCAGCGTGCCGGCGGCGATCTGCGCGAAGACGGTGTCCTCGGCCGCCAGTTGCCGCTCACCGGCTGCGACGACCTCCGCGGCCCGCTCGTGCGGCAGCACCACCACGCCGTCGGCGTCGCCGACCACGACGTCGCCGGCCCGCACCACCGTGCCACCGGCCTGCACCGGGCAGCCGATCTCCCCGGGGCCGTCCTTGTACGGGCCGACGTGGTTGATGCCGCGCGCGAAGACCGGCACGGCGCCCGCGGCCAGCCCCTCGACGTCGCGCACGGCGCCGTCGACGACCAGGGCGGCCAACCCCCGGGCGGCGGCGTAGCGCGCCATGATCTCGCCCAGCACCGCCCGATCCAGCGCGCCGCCGCCGTCGACGACGAGCACGTCGCCGGGCTCGGCCAGATCGAGCGCCCGGTGGACGACGAGGTTGTCGCCCGGACGGGTGCGCACGGTCAGCGCGGGACCGGCGACCCGCGGCCAGCCGCCGCCGGGCACCCGGTGCACGCCGCTGACGCCGCCGGTGCGCGCCAGGCAGTCGGACAGGATGCTCGTCGGCAGGGCGCGGGCGCGCGCCAGCAGGCCGTCGTCGGGGCGCGGGCCGGGCGGGTGCAGCCGGCAGGTGCTCATCGCGGGACCTCCTCAGGTCGGGGTGGCGAGGTCGGGGGCCGGACGGACTGGAGGAGCAGAGCGCCGTCCGGGCAGCCGGGTCACGGGCAGACCGCGGGAGCGGCGGACCATCCGGCGGCTGACCCGGACGGTGACCGCGGCGGCCAGGCTCAGGCCTGCGGACGTGAGCCACGCGGCCGGGTAGGAGGCGGTCTGCGCGATCACGCCGAACAGCAGCGGGCCGGAGGCGGCGCCCAGCGACAGGCCGGTCTGCACGAAGCCGGTGACCGACGCGGCGGCGCCCCGGTTGTCGCGGATGACCGCGAAGTGGAACAACCCGGTCCACGCCCAGCCGGCGCCGTAGGCCAGCAGGCTGCCGGCGACGAAGGCCGGCACCGGGCCCGCGGCCAGCAGGGCGTAGCCGAGGGTGCCCGCGGTGAGCAGGTGGGCGATGAAGAGGTAGGCGCTGCGCCCGGGGTGCCGGTCGGCCAGCCAGCCGAAGCCGATCCGGCTGACCAGGCCCAGTACCGAGCAGCCGGCGAACAGCAGCCCGGCCGGTCCGGCGTCGATGCCGGCGGCGACCGCGGAGTCGACGAGGAAGACCCCGGTGGGGGTGGCCGCGGCCGAGCCGAGGAACCCGCCGAGGGTGAGCACCACGAGACCGCCGCGGGGCAGTCCCCGGTCCGCCGCCCAGGTGGCGTGGCCGCGCTGTGCCCCGGCCCCGGCGTCCGGGCCGCCGGCGAGCGAGGCCAGCAGCAGGATGACGGCGAGGCCGACGGCGCCGGCGACCGCCCAGCGCCAGCCGAACACCAGCGCCACACCCGGGACGGCGAGGCCGCCGAGCAGGGTCGCCGCGGGGATCGAGGACTGCTTGATGCCGAACGCGACGCCCAGCCGCGCGTCGGTGACCAGCTCGGAGAGGACCGCGTTGGCCGACGGCTGGGCCACCGCGTTGCCCAGCCCGCCGACCGCGAGCCCGGCCATGAGGGCGGCCGGGGACCCGGCGAGGCCGATGACGGTGAGCGAGGTCGTCGCCAGGGTC
>DASQNB010000321.1:0-2402 GCA_035645175.1 Geodermatophilus sp. | reverse complement strand
ACGGCGACGTGCTGGACCGGCCTCCCTGCCGGCCCCCCGGCCGCGTCCAGGGCACCGCCCCGAGCCTGCGAGGGGCGGAGTAAGGGCCCCCTTGCCCCCCACCGCTCGCGAGCTCGCGGCGGGCCCCTGCAGGGGGCCGTGCGGGGCAGAGAGGTCCTTCGTCAGCGCTTCAGGTTCACCAGGTCCTGCAGGACCTCGTCGGAGCTGGTGATGACGCGGCTGTTGGCCTGGAAACCGCGCTGGGCGACGATCAGCCCGGTGAACTCCTCGGCCAGGTCGACGTTGGACATCTCCAGCGCACCGGCGATGAGGTTGCCGCGTCCACCGGCGCCGGGCTCGCCGATGGCCGGCTGGCCGGAGTTGTCGCCCACCCGGTAGGAGCTGTTGCCGGCCTTGGCCAGACCGCCGGGGTTGGCGAAGGTGGCCAGGGCCAGCTTGCCGATCGGCTCGCGCAGGTTGTTGGAGTAGACGCCCATGACCGTGCCGTCGCCGCTGAGCGAGATCGACTGCAGGGAGCCCATGGCGTTGCCGTCGACGCGCGCCGGGGCGAGCGAGGACGGCCCGCCGAACTGGCGCAGCGCCGTGAGGTCGATCTGGATGCCGTCGGGCCACACGCCGTCGGCCGGCGTGAACTCGAAGGCGGCGCCGCTCGCCGGCAGGCCCTCCTGGCCCGGGTCGGTGTCGAACACGATCTGGCTGTCCTGCGTGGTGGTCCCGTCGCTGGTCCGGACGTCCCACGTGTTGTCGGCGGCCTTGGTGAACGAGACGGTGATCTGCTTGGCGGTGCCCAGGGCGTCGTAGACGGTCATCTGGGTCTGCACGCCGGCGTCCGCGGCCGCCGCGCTGGACAGGTTGCCGACCACGGCGCCGGTGGTGGTGCGCTCGGGCGGCATGACCTGGCCGAAGGGGACGGTGAGCGTCCTGATGGCGCCGTTCGTGTCCACCTCGCCGTTCTGGGCCATCCAGCCCTGCAGCTGGGCGCCGTCCGGGGTGACCAGGTTGCCCACCGCGTCGTAGTTGAACGACCCGGCGCGGGTGTAGACCTGCTCGTTGCCGGCGCGGGTCACGAAGAAGCCGTCACCGCTGATCATGAAGTCGGTCGACCGACCGGTGTTCTGGGCCGCGCCCTGCTCGAAGTTGGTGGTGATGCCGGCGACCTTGACGCCCAGGCCGACCTGGGCCGGGTTGGTGCCACCGGCCTCGGCCGTCGGCGCCGAGCCGTTGCGCACGACCTGGGACAGCGTGTCCTCGAAGACGGTCTGGCTGGCCTTGTAGCCGACGGTGTTGACGTTGGCGATGTTGTTGCCGGTGACGTCGAGCTTGGTCTGGTGGGCGCGCAGACCGGAGATCGCGGAGTTCATCGAACGCAGCACGGGGGGCTCCTCGGGAGTCGGGGGTGGAGGGGGTCGGGGGCGCGTCAGCGCGGAGTGGGCAGCGAGACCTCGGTGAGCCGGCCGATCGGGACGTCGACGCCGCCCACGACCGCGCTCGGCTCCTCGCCGCTGATGCGCACCGAGCCGACCGTGCCGGTCACGGTCGCGCCCTTCTCGTCGGTGTAGCTGACGGTCTGGCCGACGAGGGCGCCGGCGCCGAGCGAGCGCTGCAGGGCCACCATCGAGGCGTTCTGCGCGGCGATCTGCTCCAGCTTCTCCACCTGGGTGAACGTCGCGGTCTGCGACATGAACTCGGTGGTGCTGGTCGGGCTGTTCGGGTCCTGGTAGCGCATCTGGGCGACCAGCAGCTGCAGGAACACGTCCTTGCCCATCTGGTCGCTGCGGGTCACCGTGCTGGTGGCGGTCGTGGTGGCGGTACCGCCCACCCCGCCGACGGGGTCGGTCATCGGTCGGTCACTCCTCTCAGACCCGGACGTCCAGGCCGGACGACGGGACGGCGGTGCTGGGGACGGGGGCGCTGCGGCCCGCGTCGACGTCGGTGCCGCGCAGCCACGGCCGGCCGCGGCCGTCGGGCTGCCCGTGCTGGCCGGCGCGGTCGCCGGCCGCGTGCTGCTGGGCCGAGGCCCAGGACCCGCCGGGATCGCGGTCGACCGAGGCGTTCGTGCACGTCAGACCGGCGCCGGCCAGGTCGCGGCGCAGGTCGGGCAGCGCCTCGAGCAGCGCCGAGCGGCCGGCCTCGGTGGCGCTCTTCAGGGTGAGCTCCACCGAGCCCTGGGTGAGCGTCACCTGGACCTCGACCGGGCCGAGGGTCTCCGGGGTGAGCACCACGGTCATGGTGTGCGTGCCGTCCGGGGCGGTGCGCAGGACGGCGACCTGCTGCGCGACCTGGCCGGAGACCGGCGGCGCCGGAGCGGACGGGGCCGCTGGTTCGGCGACGGCCACCGGTGCCGCCGGGACGGCAGGACCTGCGGCCGCGGCGGCCGCGGCGGTCGCGGGGGCAGCCGGGGC
>DASQNB010000320.1:0-13014 GCA_035645175.1 Geodermatophilus sp. | reverse complement strand
CGGCCCGGTCATCCCGACTCCCGCTCCCGGTAGCGCTCGGCGACGTCCTCGGCGAGCTGCTGTCCCCGGGTCAGCGCCTCGTCCACGGTCGTCCGGCCGGCGATCGCGGAGCTGACGTCCTGCGACACCTGGGTGGCCAGGTCCGGGAACTCCGGGATGCCGATGAACTGGATCCCCGGCGCCGGGCGGGGCTGCACGCCCGCGTTGTTCGGGTCGGCGCTCTCGATGGCGGCCAGCGTGGGCCCGGCGAACGCCGAGGCCTCCGCGAGGTAGTCCGGGTTCTCGTACGTCGACGCCCGCTTGCCGGCGGGCACCCGGGACCAGCCCAGCTCCTCGCCCACGAGCTCCTCGTACTCCCGGCTGGACGCCCAGGAGATGAACTCCCACGCAGCGTCCTTCTTCGCGCTCGCCTGCTGGATGCTCCAGGACCACGCGTACAGCCAGCCCGAGCTGTCGGTCTCGACGACCGGTGCGGCGACGTAGCCGATCTTGCCGCGCACGGGCGAGCCCTCGGCCTCCAGCGACCCGGCGGCGGACGTGGCGTCGTACCACATGGCGGCGTTGCCCTGGACCAGGTTGTTCAGGCACTCGGTGAAGCCGGCCTGCGGCGCACCGACCTCGCCGTGCTCGCGGACCAGGTCCACGTAGAACTGCACCGCCTCCCGGAACTCCGGGCTGTCGACCCCGGGCTCCCAGTCCTCGGTGAACCAGGTGCCGCCGAAGGTGTTGACCACGGTGGTCAGCGGCGCGAAGACCTGTCCCCAACCGGGCTGGCCGCGCAGGCAGATCCCGGCCATCCCCGGCTCGGCGCCGTCGACCTGCGCGGCGATGTCGGCCACCTCGTCCCAGGTGGGCTCAGCCGGCATCTCGATGCCCGCCGCCTCCAGCACGTCCGTGCGGTACATCAGGAAGGAGGACTCGCCGTAGAACGGCTCCCCGTAGAGCCGGCCGTCGTCCCCGGACAGGGACTGGGTCATCGGCGCGAGCACGTCGTCCTGGTCGAACTCGGTGTCGGCCGCGACGTACTCGTCCAGCGGGGCGATCCACTCGCTGCGGGCGTAGATGGGGATCTCGAAGTTGCTCAGGGTGGCCACGTCGTACTGCCCGGCCTGACTCGAGAACTCCTGGCTGATCTTGTCCCGCACGTCGTTCTCCGGCAGGACCGTGAAGGCCACCGAGATGCCGGTCTCGGCGGTGAAGTGCTCCGCGGTCAGCTGCTGCAGGTCGACCATCTGGGGGTTGTTGACCATCAGCACGTTGATGGTGTCCGGCCCGCCGCCGGTGGGACCCCCGCCCCAGCCGGCGCAACCGCTGACCCCCACCGCCAGCACGGACGCCGTCGAGACGGCCAGTGCGGTTCGCGTTCGTCTGTGCACGATCGGGTCCTCCCGCGAGCCAGGGCTCGGCAGTGCCGCTCAGATGAGCGGCGGCTCCCTCATATGTGTGGCGTGAGTCTCACGCCGGTGGAGGACGGCGTCAAGACCTGTGCAATAGTGAGCTGCAGAGCGCTCAGATGAGCAGGAGTCGCGCATGGCAGAGGTCCACGACGGTCCGGCCCGGGTCGTCCTCACGGCGTCCGTCGCCCGGCGGTACTACCTCGACGGCCGGTCGAAGGTCGAGATCGCCGAGGAGTTCGGCCTGAGCCGTTTCAAGGTCGCCCGCCTCCTCGACGCGGCGCGCGAGAGCGGACTGGTGCGCATCGAGATCCGTCACCAGGGCGAGATCGACGTCGACCTGTCGGCGCGGCTGCGGGACCGGTTCGGGTTGCAGCACTCGATCGTCGTCGACACCCCCGACGACGACGCCGACTCGCTGCGCGGACACCTCGGTCGGGCGGCGGCCCGGCTGCTCGCGGAGATCATCACGCCGCAGGACGTGCTCGGTCTCGCGTGGGCCCGGGCGGTGAGCGCGATGGCCCGGGCGCTGCCGCCACTGCCCGGGACACCGGTCGTCCAGCTCACCGGGGCGCTGTCCCTGCCGGGCGAGCCCGACACCTCCGTGGACGTCGTCCGGGAGGTGGCCAGCGCCTCGCGGGGCGCGGCGCACGTCTTCTACGCACCGTTCACGGTCCCCGACGCTGCCACCGCGCGGGCGCTCCGCCAGCAGCCCGAGGTCGCGAGGGCCTTCGCCCAGCTGCCGCTCGTGACCAAGGCCGTGGCCGGTGTGGGCCTGTGGGAGCCCGGCCAGTCCACGCTGTACGACGCCGCGGCCGATGCCGACCGCACGGCGCTGCACCGGCTCGGGATCTGCGCCGACGTGTCCGGTGTGTTCCTGTCGGCCGACGGGGAGCCGGTCGCCACCGAGCTGTCCGAGCGCATGATCGGGATCAGCGCGGACCAGATGCGCGCCATCCCGGAGGTCATCGCCATCCCGTACGGCACGGCCAAGGCGCCTGCTGTCCGCGCCGCCCTCCGCAGCGGGCTGGTCGGTGGCATCGTGACGCACACGGCCCTCGCCCACGCGGTCCTGGAGGAGTGAGGGCGCGCGGACGTCGGACGGTCCACATCGGGAGGAGGCCGATGCCCGAGGGGAGTCAGACCGAGGTCGTGCTCGTGGGAGGGACGGCCAACCGCGGGCAGGTGGTACGGGTCGGCGACACCGTCCGACGGCCTCAGCGCACCACGGGCGCGGCCACGCGCGCCCTGCTGCACCACCTCGCCGACGCCGGCTTCACGGGGGCGCCCCGCTTCCTCGGCGTGGACGAACTCGGCCGGGAGGTCCTCTCCTACGTCCCCGGCACCGCCGTCACGCCGCCGTACCCGGCATGGGCACTCACCGAGGAGGCCCTCGTCAGCGTGGCGCACCTCCTGCGCGACTACCACCGGGCGGTGAGCACCTTCGACCCGAGGCCGTACGTGTGGCCGCCCTCACCGCCGCCGCCCTTCGCCGGGGAGCTCGTCAGCCACAACGACGTCAACCTGGACAACGTCGTCTTCCGCGACGGGCGGGCCGTCGCGCTGATCGACTTCGACCTCGCCAGTCCCGGCTCACGGGTGTGGGACGTCGCCTGCGCGGCGCGGCTGTGGGCACCGCTGCGGCCCGAGGCGGACGTCTCCGACACCCGGCGCGGACGGTCGCTCGAGCGGTTCCGGTCGCTCGTGGACGGCTACGGCCTCGACCGCGGCGAGCGGGAGGCCGTGGTGCGGGCGGTCGTGCCGAACCACGACTGGTCCTACGACGTCGTCGGCACCGCCGCCGCCAACGGCCATCCTGCGTTCTCCGAGTACCTGGCCGGTGGGGCTCGCGCCCGGGCCGAACGGGCCCGACGGTGGTACGCCGAGAACGCCGACCTGCTGCGGCAGGCGCTCCTCTGACAGCCGCCCGGCGCGACCGGCCCGGGCGCGTGCCCCACCGAGGAGAGGGAGTGCAGCGATGACGGCGATGAGCGGGGTCCGCCTGCCCGGCGACCGCACCGTCGAGCACGTCGAGGCCGAGGTGCCGACCCCCGGGCACGGCCAGGTCCTCCTCCGCATGCGGGCCTCGTCGATCTGCGGCAGCGACATCCGGGCGATCTACCGCGAGCACCTGGGCACCGGGCCCGAGGCGTACCAGGGGGTGATCGCCGGCCACGAACCCTGCGGCGAGGTCGTCGAGGTGGGCCCCTCCTGCCGGCGGCTGCGGCCCGGCGACCGGGTGGTCGTCTACCACATCGCCGGCTGCGGCCAGTGCCAGGAGTGCCGCACCGGCTACCTGATCGGCTGCACCTCCCCCCTGCGCGCCGCCTACGGGTGGCAGCGCGACGGCGGGCACGCCGAGTACCTGCTGGCCGAGGAGGCGACGTGTCTCGTGCTGCCCGAGCCCCTCACCCCCGTCGACGGCGCGCTGGTGTCCTGCGGGTTCGGCACCGCCTACGAGGGGCTGCTGCGGCTGGGGCTCTCCGGCCGGGACCGGCTCCTGGTCACCGGCCTGGGCCCGGTCGGCCTGGCCGCCGCGATGCTCGGCCGGGCCCTGGGCGCGGGCCCGGTCATCGGCACGGACGTCGAACCGGCCCGCCGGGAGGCCGCCGAGCGCCTGGGCGTGGTCGACCACGCCCTGCCCGCCGACGGGTCGACGACCTCGGCCATCCGGGAGCTCACCGGCGGGCTCGGGTGCGAGGCGGCCATCGACTGCTCCGGCAGCGGCGCCGGGCGGGTGGTCGCCCTGGAGAACACCCGGCCCTGGGGACGGTGCGTCTTCGTGGGCGAGGGCGGCGACGTCACCTTCGCGGTGTCCGAGCTGCTGATCCACAAGCAGGTCGCGCTGCACGGCTCCTGGGTCACCTCCGTGGGGCACATGGCCGAGCTGCTGGAGCACCTCGTGCGGTGGGACCTGCACCCGGAGGCGGTCGTCACCCACCGGTTCCCGCTGGAGCGGGCCGACGAGGCCTACCGCGTCGCGGACGGGGGTGGCGCCGGCAAGGTCTGCATCGTCTTCGACTGACCGCGGGCGCGCGGACGGGACGGACGAGTGCTCCACCCCGGCCGGCGATGTGCGGAGGAATCGTCCCTGCCGGGGCGCGGACCGGCTCCCTACCGTGAGCGCGCCCGCACCGCACGGACGCCGTCGTCAGGAGGAGCTGTGGCCACGCGCGAGACGAGCCCGGTCGCGAGGAGCGCGCTGCGCAAGGTCGCGTGGCGGCTGGTGCCCTTCCTGGGGCTGCTCTACTTCGTCAACTACCTGGACCGGACGAACATCGGCTTCGCCAAGCTCACCATGAGCGAGGACCTCGGCCTGACCGAGACGATGTACGGGCTGGCCTCGGGGCTGTTCTTCATCGGCTACCTGCTGTTCGAGGTGCCGAGCAACCTGGCGCTGCACCGGTTCGGGGCGCGGCGCTGGATCGCTCGCATCATGGTGAGCTGGGGTGTCGTCGCCAGCCTCATGGCCTTCGTCGACTCGGCGGGCACGCTCTACGCCCTGCGCGTCCTGCTCGGCATCGCCGAGGCCGGCTTCTTCCCCGGGATCATGCTGTACCTGACCTGGTGGCTGCCGCGCGCGCAGCGGGTCCAGCTGATCGGGGCGTTCCTGGTCGCCATCCCGCTCTCGTCGGCCTTCGGCGCCCCGCTGTCGGGCGCGATCATCCAGTTCGGCGACGGGCTGTTCGGCCTCGAGGGCTGGCGGGTGATGTTCCTGCTGGAGGGCCTGCCCGCCGTCGTCCTCGGGGTCGTCTGCTGGTTCTACCTGACCGACCGCCCCGAGCAGGCCCGCTGGCTGACCGCCGAGGAGCGCGACTGGCTCACCGGCACCCTCGCCGCCGAGCAGCGGACCACCGGGAACCGGGAGGCCTCGCCGTGGCGCGCGATGGCCGCGCCGCGGGTGGTGGGCCTGGGCCTGGTCTACTTCGGCGTCGTCTACGGCCTGTACGCGGTCTCGTTCTTCCTGCCCACCGTGGTGGCCGGTTTCGCGGAGCGGTTCGACGCCGAGTACTCGATCTTCGAGACCGGGGCGATCGTCGCGGTGCCCTTCCTGGTCGGCGCCGTGGCGATGGTGCTGTGGAGCCGGCACTCGGACCGGACCGACGAGCGGCGCTGGCACCTGGCGCTGCCGGCGGCCCTGGGCGGCGTCACCATCCCGGTGGCGCTCTACCTCGACTCGCCGTTCGCGGTGATGGCGGTCATCACGCTGACGGCGGTCGGCATCTTCTGCGCGCTGCCGGTCTTCTGGCACTTCCCGCCGCTGGTGCTCACCGGCGCCGGCGCGGCCGCGGGCATCGCGATGATCAACTCGCTGGGCAACGCCTCCGGGTTCGTCGCCCCCTACCTCACCGGCTGGATCTCGGACAGCACCGGCAGCATCCGGCCCGCCCTGTGGCTGGTCGGGCTGGCGATGCTCGGCTCGGCCGGACTGGCCCTCGTGCTGTCCCGGCCGGCGGGGACGCCGGCCGGTGAGCCCGCGCCCGCGGGCCCCGACCGGACCCGGGCGGGCGCCGGGTCCTGACCGCCGTCCCCGCCGCCGGTCAGGGGGCGCCGGTGGCGGGGACGGCGTCGAGCAGGCCGCGGAGGCGGAAGGCCAGCTGCAGGTCGACCACCGACTCCGGCTCCCGCCACCGCTCCCCCAGCAGCTCGGTGACCCGCTCCAGCCGCTGGTAGAGCGTGTTGGCGTGGACGTGCAACTCGGCGCAGGTCCGGGCGTGGTGCTGGGCCTGCGCGAGGTAGACCCGCACGGTCCCGGCGAGGTCCCGCCCGCGCTGCTCGTCGTGGCGCAGCAGCGGCCCCAGGGTGGCGTCGACGAATGCGCGCACGTCGCCGCGGCCGGCGTGGCTGAACAGGCTGCGGTAGACGCCGACCTCCTCGGCGGAGGCCGTGGCGCCGTCCCGGCCCAGCGCGATGAGCAGGCCGGCCGTCTGCCGGGCGGCCTCGTGCGCCGTCCGGATCCCGCCGATGCCGCCGGCGCACGCGGCGACACCCACGGCGGCGGGGGCCTCGCCGCCGGCGAGCGGGCCGAGCCGGGCCCGGACGGCCGGGGGTGCCAGCCCGACGACGAGGACGACGACGCGCCCCGCGTGCTCCGCCGTCCAGCCGCCGACGGCGCCGGCGAGGCGGGTGGCCAGCCGGTGGGCCGGCCGCACCTCCCGGTCGCCGGGGTCGAACACGAGCACCGTCGAGATCGCCGCCGGGTCCAGGCCCGCGGCGGCGGCCTGGCGCCGCAGGCTCGCCTCGTCGGCCTCGGACGTGAGCAGCGCGTGCAGCAGCTCCCCGCGGGTCCGGAGCTCGGCCTCGGCCAGCATCCGCTGCTGGGCGACGACGAGGGCCACCGACAGCGCCCCGGTCTGCAGCAGCTGGCGCTCCTCGTCGTCGCACGGCCGCGGCCCGACCGCGCACAGGCACCCGGCATACCCGTCGCGCAGCACCACGGGGGTCAGGCTGACCACGCCGTCCGCCGTCTCCTGCGCTCCCGGCGGGCGCCGGGCCCCGGCGCGCCACTGCTCCTCGAACCCGGCCGCGACGGCCGCGACAGCGGCCGGGGGCACGGGCAGCTCGCCGTCCAGCGGCCGCCCGTCCGGGGCCAGCAGGTGCACGGGGTGGCCGACCGCCCGGGTGACGAGCTCGCCGACCTCCCGCAGCCCGCCCCCGCCGACGACGAGCCGGCTGAGGTCCTCGCGCAGCCGGCCCATCCGCGCCCGGGAGTCGATCGTGCGGCGCAGCGCCGCGTTGGTCTCCTGCAGGGCGGTCAGGGCCCGCCGGTGCTCGTCGAAGAGCCGGGCGTTGCGCAGCGCCGCCGCCGCGTGCGCCGCCAGGCCGGCGAGCAGCTCCACGTCGTGGTGGCCGAAGCGCCGCGGTCGCCGGTCGGCGGCCAGCAGCACGCCGAGGGTGTCGTCGCCGACCTGCAGCGGCACGCCGAGGATGCCCGCGAGCTGCTCGCTGCGCGCGGCGGCGTCGACGGCGGCCACGTGGCCGAGCCCGGCGTCGTCGAGGTAGGACTCGCTCCACAGCGGCCGGCCGGTGCGCAGGATCTCCCCGCCCAGGCCCTCCCCCTCGCGCAGCACGATGCCCCGCAGCGCCGAGCCCATCGAGCCGTCGACGACCTCGATGCACAGGTCCCCGCCGTCCCCGGCGCGCAGCATGATGTAGGCCAGGTCCACCCCCAGAAGCAGCCGGGACTGCGCGGCGACCTCGTGCAGCAGGTCCGTGGGGTCGTGCAGCGAGGCCAGTCGCCGGGCCAGGTCGTTGAGCACCTGGAGCTCGCGCGCGTGCCGGCCCTGCTCGGCCAGCCGCTCGTGCAGGAGGACGGCGAGGGCGGCATCGCGGTCGACGGCGTCCCGCCGGTCCGCGGACAGCTGCTCCACGAGCGCCGCGCGGTGCCCGTCGAGCTCGCCGCGGCCGGCGGCCTCGACCAGCAGCCGCAGCCAGGTCGTCTCGCGCGGGTCCCCCTCGTCCACCCCGCCATCGTGGGACACCGAACGGAGCGGTGCATGGAGGGACGCTCCGCCCGGTCGGCCGCGCTGTGGGCACCCCCTCCATGGGAGCGGCTCGGCCCGGCGGCTTCACTGGGGGTGTGACCCGAGCCACTGCCCTGCGGGAGGGTGTCGTTCCGGCGCTCCTCGCCGCGCTGCCGGCCGACCGCGTCCTGGTCGACGACGACGTCGTCCGGTCCTACCTGCACGACGAGGCCGAGTGGGCACCGTTCGGCACGCCCCTGGCGGTGGTCCGCCCGCAGGACACCGCCGAGGTGCAGGCGGTGGTGCGGGCCTGCCTGGCGCACCGGACACCACTGGTGACCCGCGGCGCCGGCACCGGGCTGTCCGGGGGCGCCAACGCGGTCGCGGACTGCGTCGTGCTCTCCACGGAGCACCTGCGGGCGATCCTGGCGATCGACCCCGTCGAGCGCTACGCGGTGGTGCAGCCCGGGGTGGTCAACGACGACCTCCGGGCCGCCTGCGCCGCCCGGGGGCTCTGGTACCCACCGGACCCGGCGAGCGCGCCGTGGTCGACGATCGGCGGCAACGTGGCCACCAACGCCGGGGGCCTGTGCTGCGTCAAGTACGGCGTCACCCGCGACTACGTGCTGGAGCTCGAGGTGGTCAACGGCCTCGGCGAGGTCGTGCGGCTGGGCCGCAGAACGGCCAAGGGGGTCGTGGGCTACGACCTGGTCGGCCTGATGGTCGGCTCCGAGGGCACCCTCGGGGTCGTCACGGAGGTGACCGTGCGGCTGCGGCCGGCGCGGCCGGCCGAACGGACCGTCGTCGGCCACTTCGACTCGGTGGTCGACGCAGGCCGGGCGGTCGAGGCGGTCGGGGTCGCCGGCGTCGTCCCCTCCGCCCTGGAGCTGGTCGACCGGCACTGCCTGGCCGCCGTCGACGCCTGGAAGAACATGGGCCTGTCCGTCGACGCCGAGGTCGTGCTGCTCGGTCGCACCGACGCGCCCGGCGCGGCCGGGGAGGCCGAGGCCGCGCGGATGCTCGCCTGCTTCGAGGGCGCGGGTGCCTCGTGGGCCGCGGCGTCGACCGACGAGCAGGAGTCGGAGGCGCTCTTCGCGGCCCGGCGGCTGGCCTACCCGGCACTGGAGCGGCTCGGGCCGGTCCTCACCGAGGACGTCTGCGTGCCCAAGGCGGCCGTCCCGGAGATGCTCGCCCGGATCGAGGCGACCGCCGCGCGCACCGACGTCCTCATCGCCAACATCGCGCACGCCGGCGACGGCAACCTGCACCCGCTGCTGATCACGCCGCCCGGCGACACCGCGGCACGGGAGCGCGCGCAGGTGGCCTTCACCCAGATCATGCGGGACGCCGTCGCCCTCGGCGGGACGGTGACCGGCGAGCACGGGATCGGCCTGCTCAAGCGGGAGGGCCTGGCGCACGAGCAGGCGCCGGAGGTCGTGGCCATGCAGCGGGCGGTCAAGGCCGCGCTGGACCCGCACGGCATCCTCAACCCCGGCAAGGTCCTCCCGGAGTGAGCGCTCCGCTGTTCGGCGAGGAGCTCGGGATCGAGCGCCCCGACGGCCGCCGCCTGCACGGGACCCGCCGGCGCGGCAGCTCCCGGCCGGTGCTCGCCGTCCACGGGCTGAGCAGCACCTCGGGGCTGTGGGCGTGGGTGCTCGCGGCGGATCCGGACCTCGACCTGGTCGCGGCCGACCTCAGCGGCCGCGGGGCGAGCACGCCGCGCCGGGACACCTCGACGCTGGCCGGGCACGCGGACGACCAGGTGGCCGTCCTGGACACGCTGGGGCTCGACGCGGTGGACGTGGTGGGCATGTCGCTCGGTGCCTTCGTCGCCGTCCGGCTCGCCGCCGACCACCCGGAGCGGGTCCGCAGCCTCACGCTGCTCGACGGCGGGCTGCCCATGGCGCGACACCCGGCGAGCCGGGAGCAACTGGAGGCCGCCGTCGCCGACCGGCTCGCCCGGCGCGACACCGACTGGCCCGACCTGACCGCCTACGTCGACTTCGTCGTCGCGAACACCGCGCCGCTGCTCGACCCGGAGGACCCGCTGCTGCACGCCTGCCTCGCACACGACCTCGAGCGCGGCGCCGGCGGCGGCCGGGTGCGGCTGGACGGGCGGGGGCTGGTGGACGACGCCGCCGACGTCTTCCTCACCGACTCCGCCGAGGACGCGCTGCGCCGGCTGCGGGTGCCCGCCCGGCTGCTCTGCGCCGAGTGGAGCGCCGGCGCCGGCACGGTGCCGGCCTACACCGACGAGGAGGTCGCCGCGCACCTGGCGGCGCACCCGGCGCTGGTGCACGCCGAGCGGCTGGCCGGGCACGACCACGCGGGCGTGGTCATGACCGGCACGGGCGCGGCCGCCTCGGTCCGGGTGCTGCGGGAGTCCCTCGCCGCCGGGTGATCGGCAGCCGGTCGGCGGGCCCCGTGTTCACCCGGTGCTCCCGGCCCGTGCACCTGCGCGTCGTCCCGGTGTCCGCCCCGGGCAGCAGCGTGGGACCCTGCCCGAGCACCTCGAGGACGGAGGACCCCGTGTCCCACTCCCCCGAAGCCCCTCGTCCCGCGGCCGCGAGCGGCCTGTCCCGCCGGCGCCTGCTGCAGGGCGCCGCGGTCCTCGGCGCCGGGGCCGGCCTCGGCGTCCTGGGCGGGCCCACGCCGGCCGCGCTGGGCGCCCCCGCGCTGCTGCGCTCCCGCCCCGAGGTGCGCTGGGGCGTGCAGAGCGGCGACGTCACGGCACACTCGGCGGTGGTCTGGTCCAGGACCGACCGCCCGGCCCGGATGCTGGTGGAGGTGGCGGCGACGGCCGACTTCCGCCGTCCCCGCGGGCGGTGGCGGCTGGACGTGGGACCCGACACCGACCACACCGGCAGGGTCCACCTCGACGGCCTGCCGGCCGGGACCGAGCTGTTCTACCGGGTGCGCTTCGACGACGACGGGCAGCACAGCGAGCCGGTGGTCGGCCGACTGCGCACCGCGCCGCGCGACCGGCGGGACGTCAGCTTCGCCTGGTCCGGGGACGTCGCCGGCCAGGGCTGGGGCATCAACCCCGACACCGGCGGCATGACCGGCTTCGAGGCGGTCCGCCGGCTGCAGCCGGACTTCTTCCTGCACTCCGGCGACAACGTCTACGCCGACGGGCCGCTGGAGGAGAGCGTCGCGCTGCCCGACGGCTCGGTGTGGCGCAACGTCGTCACGCCGGAGAAGAGCAAGGTCGCCGAGACGCTCGACGAGTTCCGCGGCCAGTACCGCTACAACCTGCTCGACGCGAACGTCCGCGGGTTCGCCGCCGAGGTGCCGCTGGTCGTGCAGTGGGACGACCACGAGGTCACCAACAACTGGTACCCGGGCGAGGTGCTCACCGACGAGCGGTACACCGTCCGGGACGTCGACACGCTGGCCGCCCGGGCCCGCCGGGCGTTCCGCGAGTACACGCCGATCGCCGGCGACCGGGTCGAGCGGGTGCTGCCGTACGGCCCGCTGGTGGACGTCGTCGCGCTCGACCTGCGCACCTCCCGCGGGCCGAACACCGCCAACCTGGCCGCGGAGGGGCCGGAGACGCGGATCCTCGGCGAGGACCAGCTGGCCCGGGTCGGCCGCCGGCTGCGGACGTCGCGGGCGCTGTGGAAGGTGGTCGCCTCCGACATGCCGATCGGGCTGGTGGTCCCCGACGGCGAGGTCGCCCAGGAGGGCATCGCCAACCGCGACCCGGGCCGGCCGCTCGGGCGCGAGCTGGAGCTGGCCCGGCTGCTGTCGGACCTCAAGCGGCACGGCGTCCGCAACGTCGTGTGGCTGACCGCCGACGTCCACTACACCGCCGCCCACCACTACTCCCCCGAGCGCGCCGCCCTCACCGACTTCGACCCGTTCTGGGAGTTCGTCTCCGGCCCCCTGCACGCCGGGACCTTCGGGCCCAACGAGCTCGACGGGACCTTCGGGCCGCGGGTGGTCTTCTCGAGGACCGGCGCGCGGGCGGGCGAGGAGCCCAACGACTCCTCCCAGTTCCTCGGGCACGTCCGCATCGACGGCGACAGCGGCGTCATGACCGTGGAGCTGCGCGACGTCGGCGGGCGGGTGCTGCACCGCACCGACCTGACGCCGTCCTGAGCTACTCCCGCGCGGGCTCCTCGCGGTCCTGCCGGGCGAGCCGGCGCCGGGCCCATACCCGGCCGAGGAGGCCGCTCCCGGTGAACACGACGGCGTTGAGGACGGCCAATGTCCAGCTGCCCAGCAGCAGCCCGAGGGCGAAGCCGACGGCGCCCCAGGCGAGCTGCTCGACCAGGAAGGAGCTGAAGGGCTCGCCGAGGTACTGCTCCAGCCAGCGGCGGTCCTCCCTGCGGGCGCGCCGCCGTCCTCGCTCGACGGCCCGCTCGTAGCGGCTGCGCGCTCCGTTTGCCGGCTGGTCCACCTGTCGTACCCCTCGTCCCGGCGGCTCCCCGCCCGCGGGACCCTGCGGCACCGGCGACGACGACGCAACCGGGACCACCCGTCCGTGAGCAGCGCGGACGCCCGAGCCGCGGCTACGGTGCTGCTCGTGCGCGGCAGGGAGGGCAGGACGACCGGCGTCAGCCGGTCTCCCCGGGGCAACCCCGGGGCACCGCAGCGAGCCAGGCACGGTGTCACCCGCCAGCAGGTGCGCTCCGCGCACGACGTGGCGTCTCCCTCAGGGAGTGGCTGCCTCCCCCGCCGCGCACGCCGGTGACGGCACGCACCCGCACGTCCGTCACGGCATCCGGTATCGCGACGGCCCTGCTGGCCGGGCCGTGGTCGCGGCGCACGATGGCCCGCCGGGTCGCGGTCGCCCTCGGCCTCGCCCGCGCACCGCGCTGGGTGGGGACGATCGTCGACGAGGTGCTGGCCGCGTACGTCGCCGCCCCGGCCGACCGGCCGCGGGAGCTCGCCCTGTTCGTCGGGACGACGCAGGGGTGGGAGCGGATGGGCGCCCCGCAGCACGTCGTCCGCCGGCAGCCGCGTGCGACGACGGTGGTGCGCGACCGGTTCGGCGTCGCCCCGCTGCCCGACGCGGCCGCGCTGGGCCGGCTGCTGGACCTCGACTCGGCCGAGCTGGCCTGGTTCGCCGACGTCCGGGGCTGGAGCGCGCCGTCGACGAGCCGCTACGGCACTACCGGTGGCACGCGGTCGAGCGGCGCGGCGGTCTGCGG
>DASQNB010000319.1:0-4532 GCA_035645175.1 Geodermatophilus sp. | reverse complement strand
CGGGAGACGTCGGCTCGGCGGTCACGCGGGCTCCTCGCTGGCGCTCGGCGCCGCGTTCCCGCGGCGGTGCTGTGTCCATGGGCGAGCTCGCACGCTCGCTCGCCGGCTCATCTTCCCCCGGCGCCCGCACCCGCCTCGGCGGCGCCCCGGGCCGGGTCCTCCAGCCGGCGGTGCGTCTCGGCGGCCGCGTCGCGGATGTCGCCGATGAGCCGCTCCAGCACGTCCTCGAGCGCGACCAGACCCACGCTCCGCTCGCCGTCGGTCACGCGGCCCAGGTGGGCGCCGGCATCACGCATCGCCGCGAGCACGTCGGGCAGGGCGGCGCCGGGCTGCAGGGGGATGAACGGGATGACGTGCTGGTCGGCGATCGGCCGGTCCCGGGCCTCGGCGTCCACCCCGAGCACGTCCTTGACGTGCACGTAGCCCAGCAGCGCGCCGGCGTCGTCGCGGACGGGGTAGCGGCTGAAGCCGTGCTCGGCGACGACCGCCTCCAGGCCCCGCGGCGTGGTCGACCGCGGCACGGTGACCAGCCGGTCCAGGGGGAGGAGCACCGAGTCCAGCTCGTCCTGGTCGAAGGTCAGCGCGCCGGTGGCCAGCTCGCCGACCTCGCTGCCGAGCCGGCCCTCGCGGCGCGACTGGCTGATCATCGAGCGGATCTCGGCCTCGTCGAAGCTGGCCGCGACCTCGTCGGTGGGCTGGACCCCGACCGCGCGGACCATGGCGTTGGCCATGGCGTTGAACAGCCGGATCACCGGTCCGAGCAGCCGGACGAACGCCGCCAGCGGCGGGCCGAGCACCAGCGCGGCCCGGTCGGGCCCGGCGATGGTGATGTTCTTGGGCACCATCTCGCCGAGCACCATGTGCAGCACGGTCACGATCGACAGCGCGATCACCAGGGCGATCGGGTGCAGCAGCGCCTCGGGGACGCCGAGGGCGGCCATCGGCGCCTCGATCAGGTGCGCCACCGCGGGCTCGCCGACCGCGCCGAGGCCCAGCGAGCACAGCGTGATGCCGAGCTGGGCGCCGGCCATCATCTGCGAGACGTTGCGCATGGCCCGGATGGTCGTGCGGGCCCGCGCCGAGCCGGCGGCCGCGCGCGGCTCCAGCTGGTCGGGGCGGGCGGTGACCAGCGCGAACTCCGCCGCCACGAAGAAGGCGTTGCCGAGCAGCAGCGCCACCAGCACCAGCAGGCCGATCACGTCACTCACGCCACCGGCTCCTTGTCGTCCTCGTCCAGGTCCTCGACGAGCCGGACGGCGGTCGCTCCCGACGAGTAGCCCTCCCGCATCAGCGCACGCACCCGGGCCACCCGCCGTCCCTCGATCGTCTCCACGGTCAGCCGGCCGCCCTCCACGGGCACGGTGTCCCCGACGGCGGGCAGCCGCTGCAGCTGCTCGGCGAGGTAGCCGCCGAGGGTCTCGTAGCGGCCCTCGGGCACCGGGACGCCGGTGCGCTCGCGCACCTCGTCGGGGCGCAGCAGCCCGGAGAGCAGCCAGGTCTGCTCGTCGAGGCGGCGCAGCACGCGCAGTGGCTGGTCGGTCTCGTCGGCGATCTCGCCGACCAGCTCCTCGACGATGTCCTCCAGCGTGACCACCCCCTGGGTGGCACCCCACTCGTCGACCACCAGGGCCAGCTGCAGGCCCTCCTCGCGCAGCAGGTCCAGCAGCCGCTCGAGCCGCAGCAGCGACGGGACGGCGAGGACCGGCACGGCCAGCTCCTCCGCCGGGACGGTGTGCCGCTCGGCCTCCGGGACGGCGACCGCGTGCTTGACGTGCACCAGCCCGGTGACCTCGTCGAGGCCGGCGCCGTAGAGCGGGAAGCGCGAGCTGCCCGAGGCGACCGCCGTGGTGATGACGTCGGCCGCGGTGGCGTCCGCGTTCAGCGCCCACATCCGCGTGCGCGGGGTCATGACGTCGGCGGCGACCTTGTCGCGCAGCGCGAGCGAGCGCTCCAGCAGCCGGGCGGCCCGCGGGGAGAGGTCGCCCTCCTCGGCCGAGCGGCGGGCGACGGAGGCCAGCTCGTCGGCCCCGCGCGCGGAGTCCAGCTCCTCGCGCGGCTCGAAGCCCAGCCGCCGCACGATGGCGTTGGCCAGGCCCTGCAGGGCGTGGACGACGACGCCGGTGACGCGGGTGAAGGCACGCATCCCGGGCGCCACTGCGGCGGCGACGGGCAGCGGGCGGGCGATGGCCAGGTTCTTCGGGCCGAGCTCACCCAGCAGCATCTGCAGCGTGGTGGCCAGGGCCAGCGCCAGGCCGTACGAGACGCCGGTGGCCCAGCCGCCGGACAGGCCGACCGCCTCCAGCGGGCCGCGCAGCAGCTGGCCCAGCGCGGGCTCGGCCAGGTAGCCGACGACCAGCGTGGTGATCGTGATGCCCAGCTGCGCGGCCGACAGCTGGGTGGACAGCGTGCGCAGCGCCGCGACGACGCCGCCGGCCCCGCGGTCGCCGGCTGCCGCGGCCTGCTCGGCCCGCCCCCGGTCGACCGTGGTCAGGGAGAACTCGGCGGCCACGAAGAAGCCGGTCATCGCCGTGAGCACCACGGCGGCGAGGAGGAGCAACCACTCGGTCATCAGGACGCCGGGTGCCCGGAAGTCCGCCACCCCAACCCACGAGCCACCAGCGGACCGACCCACCGGGTGACGCGGTCGACCCCGGGAACGACTCAGGGGCCGCCTCGCGGCGGCCCCTGAACGGCGTCGGGGTGACAGGATTTGAACCTGCGACCTCGTCGTCCCGAACGACGCGCGCTACCAAGCTGCGCCACACCCCGAGGTACGTCGACGAGTCTAGCCGACGCCCGGGTCCGCCCTGCCGGGCGGTCGCACTGACCGCAGCCGGTCAGCCCTGGCGGGCGGTGAGGGTGATGAGCGTCGCCTCGGGCGGGCAGGCGAAGCGGGCCGGTGCGTAGGGGCTGGTGCCCAGCCCGGCGGAGACGTGCAGCCAGGTGCCGTGCGGGTTCGCCGGGGACGGCCCGGCCCAGCGGTGCAGCCAGCGGACCCGGTCGCGGTCGATGCCGCAGTTGGTCACCAGCGCCCCGTAGAAGGGCACCCGCAGCTGTCCGCCGTGGGTGTGCCCGCACAGCAGCAGGTCGTGGCCGTCAGCGGCGAAGCGGTCGAGCACGCGCGGCTCCGGGGAGTGCGCCAGCCCGATGCGCAGGTCCGCGGTGGGGTCGGCCGGGCCGGCGACGAGGTCGTAGCGGTCCCGGTGCAGGTGCGAGTCGTCGACGCCGGCGAAGGCGATCCGCCGTCCGCCGGCGACGAGCTCCCCGCGGGCGTTGGTGAGGTCGATCCAGCCGCGGGCGGCCATCGCGTCGCGCAGGTCCCGCCAGGGCAGTTCGTCGCCGTGCACCCGCTTGTGGTCGGACGTGAAGTACTTGAGCGGGTTCTTCGGCCGCGGCGCGTAGTAGTCGTTGCTGGCCATCACGAAGGCGCCGGGCAGGTCCAGCAGCGGCTCGAGCGCCCGCAGCGTCCCGGGCACCGCGTCGTGACCGGCGAGGTTGTCGCCGGTGTCGACCACCAGGTCCGGCTCGAGCGCGGCGAGGGAGGCCACCCACTCCTGCTTGGACCGCTGGCCGGCAGTCATGTGCAGGTCGGACAGGTGCAGCACCCGGAGCGGTGCCGAGCCCGGCGCGAGCACCGGGACGTCGAAGCGGCGCAGCGTCCAGCGGTTGCGCTCGTAGAGGGAGGCGTAGGCGATCCCCGCGGTCGCTGACCCGAGGACGGCGGCCGGGAGGGCTGTGGTCGCGCGCACGGCTGCCCAGGGTACCCAGCAGCCGCGCTCCGGCCGCCGTGCCAGGCTGGACGTCGTGCCCGACCTCAAGGAACAGCTGCGCGCCGACCTGACCACCGCGATGAAGTCCCGCGACGAGTTGCGCACCGCCACGCTGCGGATGGTGCTGGCCGCGGTCAGCGCCGAGGAGGTGGCGGGCAAGGAGGCCCGCGAGCTCAGCGACGACGAGGTGCAGGCGGTGCTGCGCCGCGAGGCCAAGAAGCGCCGGGAGGCCGCCGACGCGTTCGCATCCGCCGGCCGCACCGAGCAGGCCGACCGGGAGCGGGCCGAGGGCGACGTGCTCGCCGCCTACCTGCCCGTGCAGCTCGAGGACGCCGACCTGGCCGCGCTGGTCGCCGACGTCATCACCCGCACCGGGGCCGGCGGCATGCGGGACATGGGCCGGGTCATGGGGGCGGTGCAGGGCGAGGTCGCCGGCCGGGCCGAGGGTGGCCGGGTCGCTGCGGAGGTCCGCCGCCAGCTCGGCTGAACGAGGACCACCCTTCCCCCCACGCCTCGTAGAAGGACCCCGTCCTCCCCACCCTTCGTAAGAGGACCCCGTCCTCCTCACCGCTCGCAGGCTCGCGGCGAGCCTCTGACCGGCGCCGACCCGGGACGGGGCCGGCGGCGAGCCTCTGGACGGGCCTGGCGCGAGCTCGCGAGCGGTGGGGGTGGGGGGTCCTTCGTCTTGCGCACTTCTTGCGGTGGGCGGGCGGGCGCCCTGCGGCTGGGCGGTCAGGGTCCTCCCTGTCGCCGGGTCGCCCC
>DASQNB010000318.1:0-7900 GCA_035645175.1 Geodermatophilus sp. | reverse complement strand
GACGTCGACCGAGCCAAGGCCTTCTACGCCGACAAGCTGGGCTTCAACGTCGACCACGACATCAGCCCTCCGGGCCCGGGCAACCGGCTCGTCCAGCTGACGCCGCCGGGCTCCGGCTGCTCGGTCGTGATCGGCGAGGGCGTCGTTCCGCACATGCCTCCAGGCTCCCTCCAGGGCCTCCAGCTGGTCGTCCCGGACATCGCTGAGGCACACGCGCAGCTCGTCGAGCGCGGAGTCGAGGTCAGCGAGATCCAGGCGTTGGGCAGCGACGAGAATGCGCTGCGTCAGGGCGGGACGGCACTCGACAACGTCGGGTTCGTGTTCTTCCGCGACCCGGACGGCAACGGCTGGGCCGTGCAGCAGATCTCCGCGCGAGGGTCTGTTTCGCCACCGGCAGCAGCGACGGCCGAGATCGGTTGACGACCCAGGGGATCGTGTGCCGTATGCCCATCCCCTGCGGGACACGGTGACTCCGGTCGCCAAGGGTCTTGGACGTCGCCGCAGGGGGGTTCCTCATACGGGAACGGCGGTGACGGCGACCAGTCGATCATGGACTTCTTCGTCGCCCGTACCTCGTGGGCCGAACGGTTCGGTCGCTCACTGACCGGGAGGGAGCCGCTCGAAGACGAGGTCGAAGTCCTTCCTCCACGTGCGTCCCTCGTCTTCCGACGCCTCCCACCGGCCGGCGATGCGGTCAGGGCCGACATCGCCGACGAAGCGCTGGTGGAAGTCCGGGTCCTGACGTAGGAGCGTCCAGCAGCCGTTCTGGAAGGCCATGTGAAATACCCGGGACGTCCCTCGGTCGTCGTGGTAGAGGGCGGTGTAGGCGTCGTGGGCGTCGCTGCGTCCGATAGCGAGGTCCCACACCGGGTTCCCGCCCATCTCCGAACGCATGACCACGAACGCGTCGCCGAACCACTCGATGACCGCCCGACCATGGACCTCGGTGTCGCGTTCCTCGAGGAACCAGGCGTCCGACATGGTCAGCGTCCACTCGCCCACGAGCACATCGAGCTCTTGCAAGGCCGTGTTTCGCATGGTCCCTTCCTGCGCTTGGTCGCCCCTGTGGCGTTGACTCCGACCAGCCGTCGGACTCATCGGTGGCCCTGGCCCTCCTCCGCGAGCGGGCTGCCGTTCTCGGCCGCACGGTCGGGCGGGGGAATCGGCCCCATACTCGGCGAAGCGGTGCGCGCGGTGGCCCCCGAGCTGGCGGCACATCCCATGCGCACGGCTGTCCGGGACAACGGCTCACCGCCCGTCACCGAGACCCGCCACGGCGGCGGCCAGGCGGCGGACCCCCTCCTCGATGACTCGCTCGCCGAGGTTGGCGTAGCCGAACAGCAGTCCGCCGGGGCCTGGCGCGGTGAGCCGGTACGGCGAGACGCCGGAGATGCCGACGCCGCCTCGCCGCGCCGCATCGACGAGGGCGTCCTCCTCCCAGGAGTCGGGCAGCCAGGCGACCAAGTGGGTGCCGGCCGCCGCTCCGACGGGGCGCAACTGGGGCAGGTGGTCCCCCAGGGCGGCCAGGAGGGCGTCGCGCCGGCGGCGGTACACCGGGCGCATCCGGCGAAGGTGGCGATCGAACTCGCCGTGGGTGAGGAAGTCGGTGAAGGTGAGTTGGTCGAAGGCCGACGATCCGCGGTCCGCGCCGATCTTCGCCGCCGCGACGGCGTAACGCAGCCGCTCCGGCACGACGAGCCAGCCGAGCCGGATGCCCGGCGCGAGGGTCTTGCTGGCGGTCCCAGCGTAAACGACGAGGTCGGGAGCCAGCCCCTGCATCGCTCCGACGGGCGCCCGGTCGTAGCGGTACTCGGCGTCGTAGTCGTCCTCGATGATCAGGGCGTCCCGGTCCCTGGCCCACCGGAGCACCGCCGCCCGCGCCTCGGGGCTGAGCACCCCGCCGATCGGCCACTGGTGCGAGGGCGTGAGGACGAGGACGTCCGCCCGAGTGCGCTCGAGAGCGTCGATCCGGATGCCGTCCTCGGCGACCGGGATGCCGACGACCTGCATGCCGGCAGCAGCCGCGGATGGGCGCACGTCGTCGTCCGAGGACGGGTCCTCGATGGCGAGGCGCCCCGCGCCGGCCGCGGCCAGCACGTGCACCAGCAGCGAGATGCCCTGGGCGTAGCCCGTGCAGATCACGACGTCGTCGGGGTGGGCGGAGGTGCCCCGCACGCGGTTGAGGTACTCGGCGAGCGCGGCGCGCAGCTCCGGCAGCCCGCTGCCGGTCTGGTAGTTGAACCTGTCGTTCGGGGCCTCCGTGAGCACCCGGCGGAAGGAGCGCAGCCACGCCGCCCGCGGGAAGCTCGCCACGTCGGCGCGCCCGTAGCCGAAGTCGACGGCCGGCCGCGCCGGCGCCGGCGCGGAGCGGTCCGCCGACCGAGGCGCAGGGCCGGCCGCTACCTGCGTGTAACCGCCGGACCGGCTGACGAGGTAGCCCTCGGCGACCAGCTGCTCGTAGGCCTCGACCACCACCCCGCGGGAGACGCGGAGCTCGGCGGCGAGGACACGCGTAGGCGGGAGGGAGCTGCCACAGACGAGCCGGCCGGTCCGGATGCCCTCGCGGATCGACGCCTCGATCTGCCGGTGCAGCACACGGCCGTTGCCGCGCTGCAGATCGACCAGGAGGTCGGCCGCGGAGTGGGAGTTGACCACGCGTTTGGTCCTCCTCGCCAGCGTCCGATCGGACCATAGGTCCAGCCTGGGTGTGGGTCACGCTTTTCTGCATCCCCTTCCGAGCACTTGACGAGAGGACCCCGCCATGACCACGCCCCGCGAGACCGCCGAGGCCTTCTCCGGCCACCGCTTCCGCGACGCCTACGCCGCGTTGTCTCCCGACATCCGCTGGACCCAGGTCGGCCAGCGCGTCGTCACCGGCCGGCAGACCGTGGTCGACGCGTGCGAGGCCACGCTGGCCGAACTGGCGACGACGACGATCGAGTTCTCCCGCTTCGTCGTGGTCGCCGACGACAACGCCGCTGCCGTGGACGTCGTCGGCCAGTACGTGGACGCGGACGGCACGACGAGCGTGGTGTCCTCCTGCGACGTCTATGAGTTCCGGGACGGGATGGTCACGGCCATCACCTCCTACGCCGTCGAGCTCGATCCGGCGACGCAGGGTTGACGGCAGGCAGCCCAACCACAGAGCCCCGTGGCCCGTGGCGCGGGGCTCTGTCGTGCAGTGGTCACGTCTCGCTGCTCATGGCGTTCATGCGACGCTGACACCTCTCGAGCACGGCTGGTTCACCTCTCGAAGGCCGACCGTGAGCGCCTCGGTCACCGGTTGCGTGGCAACACCGACGCGTCCGCTCAGCGGCCGGCGTCCCGAACGCCGATCCCCTGAGGACACTGGCCGCTGGCTGCCTCGGTTCTCGCGAACGTCGCCGTAGCGGTTCGACAACCGGGACTTCCGACGAGCGCGACCCGTTCGTACCCCAGCCTGCGCCCGACAGATCTGCACCGCCCGGTCGGTCTCGGAAGCCCGGGCCCGGCTGCGCGATGAGTTCGGCGGAGGTGGCGGGTCTTCACCTACACCAGCAGCCCCCGCCTCCGTCGGGAGGCGGTTACCCACGCGGGACAGCCGTGCATCACTTTGCTGGGCGCGGCCACGCTGTGGCCACCCGCGGCGACAGGCCCCTAGAAAAGGGTTCAGAGGTAGTGATGCGAGACGTCGTTTTGTACATGTCGATGTCCCTGGACGGGTTCGTCGGCAGCGACCGTGAGCACCCCGGGATGGCGATCCCCGAGGGCGTCGAGCTGAAGCAGTGGAAGCTCGACGGCATCAGCAAGGCCGGTGCCCACCTCATGGGCCGCGTCACCTACCAGGAGATGTCGTCGTACTGGCCGCAGTCGCAGGATCCCTACGCCGCGCCGATGAACGACATTCCCAAGGTGGTGTTCTCGAAGACGCTCTGCGACGCCGAGGCCACCTGGCCGGTGACCCGAGTCGCGCGGGGCGACCTGGCGACCGAGATCTCGACCATCAAGGCTGAGCCCGGCCCGGACGTCATCGTCTGGGGCGGCAGCCGGTTGGCCGGCGCGCTGGCCGCGGCGGACTTGGTCGACGAGTACCGCCTCCTGGTCCAGCCGTTGGTCCTGGGCCGCGGACAGGCCCTGTTCGACCAACTTCCGGACTCCCGGCACCTGGAACTCATCGAGGCCAAGCCGTTCCCCAGCGGCATCCTCGCGCAGGTCTACCGGCCGAAGCACACCTGAGGAGCGAGGATTCGTGGGCAAAGTGGTAGCGAACGCGATCATGTCCCTCGACGGGTACGTCGCCAAGCAGGACAACACCATCGGCCGGTTGTTTGACTGGCTGCAAAACGGCGAGGTCGCGATCCCGACCCCCGCCGGCGACTTCACCGTCCGCCTGACCCCGGCCAGCGCGGAGTACTGGCGGCGGTGGACGTCCTCGCTGGGGGCGCTGGTCTGTGGCCGGACGCTCTTCGAGGTGGCCGAGGGCTGGCAGGGCCGACACACCCTAGACGTCCCCGTCGTCGTCGTGACACACCGGGTTCCGGCGGACTGGGCCGAGGCGCACCCCGACGCTCCGTTCACCTTCGTGACCAACGGGGTCGAGGCCGCGGTCGCACGGGCGCAGGAGCTCGCCGGCGACCGTGTCGTCGCGATCACCGGGGGCACCATCGCCCGGCAGTGCCTCGACCTGGGACTGCTCGACGAGGTGGCCGTCGACCTGGTCCCCGTCGTGATGGGCGAGGGCAACCGCCCCTTCTTCGGCAAGCTGTCGACCGGGGACGTCCTGCTCGGCAACCCGACGGTCTGCCTGCAGGGCGACAGGGTCACCCACCTGGTGTTCCCGGTGCTGCGGTGACCCGGCAGAACGCCCTCACCGATTGCCCACCACTACCCGACCAGCTCCTCGACGGCTGACGGGCAGCCGTGCCAAAACCGGAACTCCTGCGGACATCGGCGGATGGCTGCACGTCACCCTTGGATATCGCCGTAGCAGTTCGCTTTCGGGACGCAGGTTCTGGCATCGATCAGTCACGTCGCGATGTCGCGCAAGGCCGTGGGAGGGTTGGCGGCAGCCGGCGCAGCGCGGCGGTGGTCAGCAGCCCGTAACGCCGGCGGCGATGGGTGCTCGGGCGCGACATGCACTCGGTCGAAGTGGCGAGACGGCCGAGTCCTGCTGCGGCGATGAGTTCGCGCTCCCTGCGCCGTCTGAAGTGGCGTGATCCTCCTTCACGTCGCGATGTCCGTGGACGGCTTCATCGCGGGACCGGCCGGCGACATGTCCTGGACGGGCGGAGCCGAGTACGACACCTCGAGTCCGCTCGCGGACGAGATCGCACGATCGACTGGCGCGATCCTGGCGGGTCGCGGCTGGTACGACGTCGCCAGCGCGGATGAGGAAGGCGCCGTGGCCGGGATCTACGGGGGCGCCTGGTCGGGGCCGGTTGTCGTTGTCACTCACCGTCCTGACGACCTCGCCTCAGTGCCGGGCATCGAGGTCGCCCCCGACCTCGATCACGGGCTGGCGCGAGCGCAGCACCTCGCGGGCGACAAGCACGTGGGCATCTTCGGAGGTGATCTGGCGCGGCAGGTCCTCGCGCGTGGGCTGCTGGACGAGATCGTCGTCCAGATCGTCCCGATCGTGCTCGGCGGTGGTGTACCGCTCTTCGGTGAGCCGGCGGGGTCACGCGTGGCCCTCGAGCGCACCTTCGTCGGAACCAGCGGCCGGCTGACGGACATCCGCTTCCGGGTTCTCGCAGGCAACAGCGCCGCGGCGGCGTGATGGGCTCGACTTCTTGGTTCGCCGGCCGGCCCACGGAGGAGAGGAGCCGCGTGCGGGGTCACCACTTCAGGAGCGAGGGCTTCGTGCCTGTCGACGGCGCGCAGCTGTTCTACACGGCACGAGGCGCCGGGCGTCCGCTCGTTCTGGTCCACGGCGGCCTCGCGTCGGGAGCCACCTGGGCGCCGATCGCCGCAGCTCTCGCCGGCGAGTTCCTCGTCCTGACGCCGGACAGTCGTGGGCACGGCCGCTCAACCAATCCCGGCGGTGTCCTGTCCTACTCCGCCCTCGCCGACGACCTGGCCGCCTTGATCGCGGCACTGGGGCTCCGCGAGCCCGTCGTCGCCGGCTGGAGCGATGGCGGCCAGATCGCCCTCGAGCTCGCCGTCCGCCATCCCGAAGCCGTCGCAGCCTTGATCGTGGGAGGCGCCTATCCAGAGTTCGACGACAGCGGGCTGCGCGCGGCGCACCGCGACCTGCTCGCGGAGATCAACGCCGATCCCGATGGGCCCGAGCTCGCCGGGCTGCGTGCCCTGCACGATGACTGGCCTGCGCTGCTCGAGCAGACCACCGGGATGTGGCTGCAGTATCGGGGACTCACCGACGCCGACGTCGCCGGCATCACGCAGCCCACGCTCGTGCTCGCCGGAGACCGCGACGAGCTGGTCGGCCCGGACCTCGCCGCAGCGCTGTTCCGTGCTCTGGCACACGGCGAGCTCGCCGTCGTGCCCTTCGCCGATCACCCTGCGCCGGCGACCGCCGAGCGCGGGCATGTTTTCGCGGACCTGATCGCCGACTTCGCCCGCCGGCACGGGACGACGGCAGCGGCCGGTCTACGAGGTCGCGTTGCGACGCGCCTGCCCGCTCAGGACCTCGAGCGGGCCCGCCGCTTCTACTCGGACAAGCTTGGTCTCGAGCCGGCCGAGGAGCGCCCCGGCGGTCTGCTCTACCACACCCTCGGCGGCGCCTTCGCGCTCTTCGAGTCGCGCGGGTCATCGCCTGGGACGTTCACCCAGATGGCCTGGGACGTCGACGATGTCGAGGCGACCGTGCGTGTGCTGAGCGAGCGCGGCGTGGTGTTCGAGCACGTCGATGCGCCTGGCTTGCGGACCGTCGGTGGCATCGCCGACGTGGAGGGCAACTACCCCAGCAAGGGAGGCCGAGGGGAACGCGCCGCCTGGTTCCGCGACAGCGAAGGCAACCTGATCGGCCTTGGCCAAGCCGTCTGAGGGCGCGGCACCCCTACCATCGGCGGGCGTGTCGCCTGGGGTCCCTACCAACCGTGGACACGCCCGCTGGCCCCTGGCCGAGGATCGCGCCAACGACGCGGCGACCGTCCTGCCGACACCCCTCGCAACCACCCGCGGTCTCGCGGCTCCAAGCGCTGATGCCACCCGCGCAGCCTCGCGGCCGGCGAGAACGCCATGGAGGCCGCCACGATGACGTCGGCTCAACCGCGTCCCGGTGACGGATCCCCTTGCGGTGATCACCTGACCGGCATACTCGGCGCTTCGTACGGCTTGAAGGTCCCCGACGCCCATCCACACAGTTCTGGTCGCTTTCCACAACCGGCTGCAATCCGGCTCGGGCGACCCGTCGCAGACGGCATCCTCGTCCGGCTGTGGAGCGGCGTCGTCGCCCCGAGCAAGATCGAGAGGGGGTGCGCATCCTCTGCCATGAGTCCGCAGCCAGTCCGCAAATAGTCCGCAACTCAGCCGAATCTAGCCATTACCTGCCAGTAGCGTCCAACTGAGAATCCGCAGCTCAACCGCCATATCCGACGAAGTCCATGATCAGTCAACACCGGCGAACTGTGCCCGGCGTACAGGCCGACTCGTCCGTCGCCCGCCGCTGAGCTGCGCTCTTGCCGTCAGCTACAGCAGGCCACGGAGCCCACGCCCGCCGCCGGTGAGCCTGCACACCACTGCCAGTCCGGCGGGGTCGAGCCCGAGCTGGACCAGCAGCTCGGCGTGCTCGTCGGTGTCGACGGGGTCGGCCAGCTCGCGCTGGGCCCGTTGGGCCTTGGCCTGGTCGCCCCAGACGTGGAGCAGTTCCACGATCTGGCTCTTGTCGAGCCGCATGCTCATTCCTTCGCTGTTCATCTGGGGACGTCCAGCGGCCACGGCGGTGTGCGTGACGCACCCACCG
>DASQNB010000317.1:0-1879 GCA_035645175.1 Geodermatophilus sp. | reverse complement strand
TTGACCGCCCGGCTGGCCCGGCCGCTGGGGAAGGCGGTGGCGACGGCCGCGACGTTGATGCCGGTGCCGGCCAGGGCCTCCTTCGCGATCCCGGCCAGGTCGCCGTAGACGCAGACCGCGGCCACCGGCGGGCAGGACGGGGCGGTGGGGTCGGGACGGCGGGCCTTGGCGGCCAGGCTGCGCACCTTGCCGGGGGTGTCGGCGCCCTCGAGGGTGGTCAGGTCGACCATCGAGATCGCGGTGTCGATCGCCCAGGCCTTCGCAGTGGTCTTGATCGAGCGGGTGCCGAGGACGGCGGTCCGTGCCTCGGCGCCGACCTGGTCGACCCCTGGCAGACCGTGCAGGAAGGCCCGGAAGGCGGCGTCGGAGCGGGTCACGTCGCGGTACGGCGCCGGGGGCTCGCGCCGCGGCGGGATCGCCGCCGCGGGCGCGTCGGGGTCGAGCACGTGGGTCATGCCGGCATTCTCCCCTGCGCCGGTCCGGGGGCGGACGTCGCTCACCCGGTCAGGTCCTTCGCCAGGTGCACGAGCTCCAGGCCCGGACGCACCTGCTCGCGCGCGGTCTCGACGTAGCCGTGCCGGCGGTAGAGCCGCAGGTTCGCGACGCTGCGGGCGCCGGTGAACAGGGCCGCGCGGGGCAGCCGGGTCGCCTGCTCCGCGGCGCGCAGCAGCCGGGTGCCGACGCCGTGCCCCTGCAGGTCGGGGGCAACGACGAGCCGGCCGACGTGCAGGACGCCGTCCCGCTCGCGGACCCGCACCGCGCCGACCAGCCGGCTGCCCGCGACCGCCGCCAGGCAGGTGCTCACCGCCAGCTCGTCGACCAGCTCGTCGAGGGTCTGGACGAGGGCCGGCAGGCGGACGTCGTCGTAGAGCTGCGCCTCGGTGACGTAGGCGGCGCGCTGCAGCGTGAGCAGCTCGCCGGCCGCTCCGGCCGGGAGGGGGACCAGGTCGACGGTGGGCACGGGCGGTCTCCTCGCAGAGGGTGGACCGGACGTGCGGGCGGCCCACCGCGGACAGGTGGGCCGGACGACGAGGGCAGCCACCTAGGAGCGGCGCCAGCCCTGCGTCGTCGTCATGGGGTGATCGTGCCAGGAGCGCCTGGCGGAGTCGCTACGGTGTCGCGCGTGCAGCTCACCGTCGTCGACCACCCGCTGGCACGTGCCCGTCTGACCCGCATGCGGGACGAGCGGACCGACAACGCGGCCTTCCGCGCGGCGCTGGCCGAGCTCACCCAGATGCTGGTCTACGAGGCCACCCGCGACCTGCCCGTCGCCGAGGAGTCGATCACCACGCCGGTCACCGGCACCACCGGCTACCGGCTGGCCGCGCCTCCGCTGATCGTGCCGGTGCTGCGGGCCGGGCTGGGGATGGCCGACACCGCGCACGGGATGCTGCCGGAGTCGCAGATGGGCTTCGTCGGCCTGGCGCGCAACGAGCGGACCTTCCAGCCCGAGGCGTACATGGCCTCGCTGCCGGCGTCCCTGGTCGACCGCCAGGTGTTCGTCCTCGACCCGATGCTGGCCACCGGCGGCTCGCTGGTGCACTGCTGCGGCCTGCTGACCGAGCGCGGCGCCACCTCGATCACCGTGCTCTGCGCGCTCGCCGCTCCCGAGGGCGTGCGCCGGCTGGAGGAGAGCGGGCTGCCGCTGCGGGTGTTCACCGCCTCGGTGGACGAGGGGCTCAACGACAAGGCCTACATCGTCCCGGGCCTGGGGGACGCCGGCGACCGCCAGTTCGGCGCGGTCTGACCGTGCGCTTCGGGGTGCTCGGCACCGGCCACTGGGCGCGGACGGTGCACGCGACCGCGCTCGCCGAGCACCCGACCGCCGAGCTCGTCGGCGTCTGGGGGCGGGACCTCGCCAAGGCCGAGGAGGTCGGCG
>DASQNB010000316.1:0-3807 GCA_035645175.1 Geodermatophilus sp. | reverse complement strand
CGGTTGCGCCGGCGACCGTCGTCCCCGGTGGGTGCGTACCGGCGTTCCTCGTCGTCCTCCGGTGGGCGGCGCAGCGGCGGCATGGCGCCCGCCGAGGTGCGCGCACCGGTGACCGCGGCGCCACCAGCGGACGCGGCGCCGAGGACCTGGGTGCGGGAGTCGGCGAGGTCGCCGACGACCTCGGTCTGCGCGGTCGGGGCGGCTGCGGGGGAGGGCGCCGTCCCGGGACCGGCCACCGGCGGGACGGCGGCCAGCCCGTTCCTCGAGGCCAGCCCGTTCCCGGAGGCCACCGACCGGACGGCGGCGGCGAAGGCGGCGCCGTCAGGGAAGCGGTCGGCCGGGTCCTTGGCCAGCGCACGCTCGATCAGCAGCCGCACCGCGGGCGGGACGCTCGCCGGCAGCGGCGGTGGCGGGCGGTTGATGTGCGCCAGCGCCACCGCGACCTGCGACGTCCCGTCGAAGGGCCGCCCGCCGGTCAGGCACTCGTAGCCGACCACGCCGAGGGAGTAGACGTCGGAGGCGGCGGTGACCTCGAAGCCCTGCGCCTGCTCGGGGGAGAGGTACTGGGCGGTGCCGACGACCATCCCGGTGCGGGTCAGCGGTGTCGCGTCGCGGGCCCGGGCGATGCCGAAGTCGGTCAGCTTGACCACGCCGTCGGGCCGGACGATGAGGTTGCCCGGCTTGATGTCGCGGTGGACGACGCCGGCGTGGTGGGCCGCCGAGAGCCCGTCGGCCGACTGGCCGAGGACGTGCAGCGTCCAGTCGACCGGGAGCTTGCCCTCCTCGTGCAGGATCGTCACCAGCGGCTTGCCCTCGACCAGCTCCATGACGAGGAAGGCCAGCTGCGAGCCGCGCTCGTCCTCGGTCTCGCCGTAGTCGTAGACCGAGGCGATGTTGGGGTGGGAGAGCGCCGCGGTGTGCCGCGCCTCGTTGCGGAAGCGGGCCACGAAGCTCGGGTCGCCGGTGAACTCGCTGCGCAGCACCTTGGCGGCGACCACGCGGTCGAGGACGCGGTCCCGGGCGCGCCACACCTCACCCATGCCGCCGGTGGCGATGGGTGCGGTGATCTCGTAGCGCCCGGCGAGGATGGTCCCGGTCGACAGCGTCATGAGCCGCCCTGCCCCTCGAGGTAGGCCTGCATGACCTCACGGGCGATGGGGGCGGAGACGTCGCCGCCCGTGCCGCCGCCGTTGGCCACGAAGACCGCGACGGCGATCTGCGGGTCGTCGGCCGGGGCGAACCCGATGAACCAGTTGTGGTCGGGCCCGGCGTTCTCCGCCGTCCCGGTCTTGCCGGCGACCGTGACGCCGGGGATCTGCGCGCGGCGCCCGCTGCCGTCCTCGACGACGCTGACCATCATCTCGGTCAGCTGATCGGCGACCTCGGCCGAGACCGGCTCGCTGAGCTCATCGGGGTCGGTCTGGTCGATGACCGACAGGTCCGGCGCGCGCACCTGGTCGACCAGGTAGGGGCTCATCAGCGTCCCGTCGTTGGCCACCGCGGAGGCGATCATCGCCGCCTGCAGCGGGGTGAGCTGCACGTCCTGCTGGCCGATCGAGCTCACGCCCAGCTGGGCGTCGTTCTCGATCTCGCCCAGCGTGCTGGGCTCCACGGTCAGCGGGATGTCGAAGCCCTCGCCGGTGATGCCGAAGGCCTCGGCCATGTCCCGGACCTGCTGCTCACCGAGGTCGATGCCCAGCTGGGCGAAGGCGGTGTTGCAGGAGACGGTCAGGGCGTCGAGGAGGCTCTGCTGGCCGCTGGGGTCGCAGGCCGAGCCGCCGAAGTTCTCCAGCGGCGTCGAGGTGCCCGGCAGGACCAGCTCGCGGGGCGCCGGGACGACGGTGTCGGGCGTGTACTCGCCGCTGGCCAGTGCCGCGGCCGACACGACCACCTTGAAGATCGAGCCCGGCGAGTAGCGCGCGTCGATCGCCCGGTTCAGGCGGGGGTCGATCTCGAGGGCGTCGAGCTGGTCGGAGTACGTGCGGATCTCCGCGGGCTGGTGGCTGGAGAGCAGGTTCGGGTCGTACGTCGGCGTGCTGGCCATGCCCAGGACCGCCCCGGTCGAGGGGTCCAGGGCCACGACCGCGCCGGTGACGTCCTCGAGGCCGGCCATCGCGGACTCCTGGACGGCCGGGTCCATGGTCAGGACGACGTCGCCGCCGGCCGGGTCCCGCCCGGTGAACATGTCGGCCAGGCGCCGGACGAACAGCCGGTCGTCGGTGCCGGAGAGCACCTCGTTCGCGGCCCGCTCCATCTGGGCGTTGCCGTAGACCAGCGAGTAGTAGCCGGTGACCGGGGCGTACACGGGCCCCAGGGAGTACTGCCGGAGGTAGTTCAGCCGGTCGTCGGTCGGGACGGAGAAGGCGATCTCGGTGCCGCTGACCACCATCGAACCGCGCTCGCGGTCGTACTCCTCGGCGAGCACGCGGGTGTTCCGCCCGTCGGAGCGCAGCTCCTCGGAGCGGACCACCTGGATGACGTTGACGTTGACGATCAGCAGCGTGAACAGGACCAGCACGCTGATCGCGACACGGCGCAGGGGGGCGTTCACGTCTGCACCACCTCGGTCGGGGCGTCACCGAGGGCCGGCTTGGGTGGCCCGACGGGGGTGACCGGGCGGCGGGCGGCGTCGCTGATCCGCACCAGGACGGCGACCAGTACGAAGTTGGCGACCAGCGACGAGCCGCCGTAGGCCAGGAACGGCGTGGTCAGACCGGTCAGCGGGAGCAGGCCGGTGACGCCGCCGAGGACGACGAACACCTGCCAGGCGATCGCGAAGGACAGGCCCGCGGCCAGCAGCTTGCCGAAGGCGTCGCGGACGATCAGCGAGGTGCGCAGGCCGCGCTCGACCAGGACGAGGTAGACGATGATCACCGCGACCAGGCCGAACAGGCCCAGCTCCTCGCCGACCGCGGCGGCGATGAAGTCGCTCTTGGCCACCGGCACCTGGTCGGGGCGGCCACCGCCCAGCCCGGCGCCGAACAGCCCGCCGGTGCCCAGGCCGAACAGCGCCTGCGCCACCTGGAAACCCGAGCCGTCGTAGTACTCGAAGGGGTCCAGCCAGGAGTCCACGCGCTGCTGCACGTGGCCGAACAGCTGGTAGGCGATCAGCGCGCCACCGGCGAACAGGCCCAGGCCGATGACCAGCCAGCTGGCCCGCTCGGTGGCCACGTAGAGCATCACCACGAAGATGCCGAACAGCAGCAGCGAGCTGCCCAGGTCGCGCTCGAAGACCAGCACGAGGATGGACAGCCCCCAGGCCACCAGCACCGGGCCGAGGTCGCGGCCGCGGGGCAGCTCCAGGCCCATGACCCGGCGGCTGGCCAGCGCGAGGACGTCGCGCTTGTCGACCAGGTAGGCGGCGAAGAAGACGGTCAGGCAGATCTTGGCGAACTCACCGGGCTGGATGCTGAAGCCGGCCACCCGGATCCAGATCTTGGCGCCGTTGACCTCGGAGAGGGAGGCCGGCAGCAGCGCCGGGATGGCCAGCAGCACCAGGCCGATCAGGGCCAGGGTGTAGGCGAACCGGGACAGCAGCCGGTGGTCGCGCAGCACCACGAGCACGCCGATGAACAGGACGACGCCCAGCGTCGCCCACACCAGCTGGACGGGGGCGTCCTCCCGGCTGACGCTGCTGCCGGCCTGCTGGGCGGCGAGGTCGAGCCGGTGGATGAACGACAGCCCGAGGCCGACCAGCAGCGCGACCGCCGGCAGCAGCAGCGGGTCGGCGTACGGGGCCCACCTGCGGACGACGAGGTGCACCACCGTCCACAGCGCGGCGAACCAGATGCCGAAGGTGGCCAGCTC
>DASQNB010000315.1:0-2581 GCA_035645175.1 Geodermatophilus sp. | reverse complement strand
CACCGTGGGGGACGCCGCGGAGAAGCTGGTCGCCCGCACCCGCGCGGTCACCGACCTGCCGGTCTGCGTGGGCCTCGGCGTCTCGAACGGGGACCAGGCCGCCGAGGTGGCCGGCTTCGCCGACGGCGTGATCGTCGGGTCTGCCTACGTGCGCGAGCTGCTGGAGGGCCGGGGTGCCGACGGCGTACGGCGCCTCTCGGCCGACCTCGCCGCGGGTGTCCGCCGTCCGGTGGCCGTCTCGTGACCGAGCTCGCGAGGTCACGCGTGGACGCAGCACGGCCCGGCACGCATCCGACGAGCGCCGGCGAGGAGGGGGCGTGACGGTGCTCGCCGCGATCCCCAGCCCCACCCAGGGCGTCTGGGAGCTGGGTCCGCTGCCCATCCGCGCCTACGCGCTGTGCATCATCGCCGGCATCGTGGCGGCGATCGTCCTCACCGAGCGCCGCTGGGTGGCCCGGGGCGGAGCGCCCGGCGACGTCCTGGACATCGCCGTCTGGGCCGTGCCGTTCGGGATCGTCGGCGGCCGGCTCTACCACGTGATCAGCAGTCCCCGGCCGTACTTCGGCGAGGGCGGCGACCCGCTGCGGGCCCTCGCCATCTGGGAGGGCGGTCTCGGCATCTGGGGTGCGATCGCCCTGGGCGGCGTCGGCGCCTGGATCGCCTGCCGGCGCCGCGGCATCCACCTGCCGGCGTTCGCCGACGCGCTGGCCCCCGGGCTGCTCGTCGCCCAGGCCATCGGCCGGCTGGGCAACTGGTTCAACAACGAGCTCTACGGCCGGGCCACCGACCTGCCGTGGGCGCTGACGATCTACGAGTGGACGGGGACCCGCGCGGTCGTGGGCCCCGACGGCCAGCCCCTCGTGCTCGGCACCTTCCACCCCACGTTCCTCTACGAGCTGCTGTGGAACCTGGCCGCGGCAGCCGTCGTGATCTGGGCCGACCGGCGGTTCCGGCTCAGCCACGGGCGCGCCTTCGCGCTCTACGTGGCCCTCTACTGCGCCGGCCGGCTGTGGATCGAGCTGCTGCGCACCGACCCCGCGGAGACGATCGGCGGCATCCGGCTCAACGTCTACACCGCCGTCGTCGTCGGGCTGCTCGCGGTGGCGTACCTGGTCTGGCAGCGCGGCCGGCCCCGCGAGGTCGTCACCCGGGGGCGTGACGCGGCCGACGCCGGGAACCACCACGTCGACCCGGCCGGGACCGCCCCGGCGGTGACGCCGGGCACAGCAGAGACCCGCGACGGCGAAGACACTGGTGAGGACGGCCGTCGGCGACACCCCGACGGCTGAGGACGACGCGCCGCCCCCCTGTGTTTGGGCGTACGAGATCGGTGTTACGACTGTGTACCCTTCTGCCAAGGCCCCACAGTGATCCTGGCGGGGTCGCACGCGTCGGAACCGGGCCAGCGCCGCCCCGCGGACGACAGCCCCGGGGCACCACCCCCGGGGCTCGCCACGCCGGGTCGGCCCGACGGTCTCCGGACCGTCCGCTGACCACCCCTCCCGCAGTGCCCCGCTCCTCTGCCCTCTGACCACCGGCCGGGCCCCGCCCCCCGCCCCGCTCCCGTCACTGCCGACGGCGACGCAGGCGGCGTGCCGACGACGGGAGTGACATGTCCGACTCCACCGCCCCCGCCGCGACCCCCGCCGCCTCCGGCGCGGCGTCGCCCGCCCCCGGTGGGACCGCCGTCCCCTTCTCGGCCGTCCCGGCCGCGAGCGGCCTGTACGACCCGGCCAACGACAAGGACGCCTGTGGCGTCGCCTTCGTCGCCGACGTGCAGGGGCGCCGGTCCCGGAAGATCGTCGCCGCCGGTATCACCGCGCTGCACAACTTGGACCACCGCGGCGCCGCCGGCTCCGAGCCGAACTCCGGCGACGGCGCCGGGATGCTGACCCAGGTCCCCGACGCGCTCCTGCGGGCCGAGGTCGGCTTCGACCTGCCGCCGCTGGGGGAGTACGCCGTCGGCATCGCCTTCCTCCCCGTCGACGAGACCGAGCGGGCCGCTCGGGTCGAGGACGTCGCCCGGCTCGCCGCCGAGGAGGGCCTGACCGTCCTCGGTTGGCGCGAGCTGCCGGTCGACCCGGACGGCGCCGACGTCGGCCCGACCGCGCGCGCGGTCATGCCCCACTTCGCCCAGGTGTTCGTCGCCGAGACCATCGGTGCCCGCGCCGACGCCGCCGCGTTCGGCGGCGGGGTCGCCGTCAACGGCGTCACCCGGCTGGAGCGGCGCGCCTTCGTGCTGCGCAAGCGGGCCGAGCGGGCCGCGACCGAGGCGGGCAGCTCCCTCTACATCGTCTCGCTGTCCTCGCGCACCATCACCTACAAGGGCATGCTGACCACCGACCAGCTGCCCGCGTTCTTCCCCGACCTGCGCGACGAGCGCTACGAGTCGGCGATCGCCCTGGTGCACAGCCGGTTCTCCACCAACACCTTCCCGAGCTGGCCGCTGGCCCACCCGTTCCGGCTGATCGCGCACAACGGCGAGATCAACACCATCAAGGGCAACCGGAACCGGATGCGCGCCCGCGAGGCGAAGCTGGAGACGGCGCTGTTCGACGGCCCGGCGGGCCCCGCGTCCGAG
>DASQNB010000314.1:0-6840 GCA_035645175.1 Geodermatophilus sp. | reverse complement strand
GACGTACCGGGAGAACGCGTCGCGCAGCTCCCCGGCGTTCTTCTCCGACAGGTCGATCTCGTAGTTGGTGCCGTCGAGCGAGAAACTCACCGTCTCGTCCGCGGGCACGTTCTCGTCGAGGTCGTCACTGAGGATGACCTGCACCTTGCGCGCCATTCGCCTGCTCCGCTCCCACACTGCTCCGTGCGGCCGGGGCATTCCGACCCCGACCACAGCCGTTCTCGCTGTCGGAGAGGACGATAGACCATTCTCGCCAGAAAGGGACATCCGCGGCACAATGGAGTGAGAAAGGGCACCCCGCGGTTCAGGTGGCCAGCGGCCGGACCAACGGGAACAGGATGGTCTCCCGGATACCCAATCCGGTCAGCGTCATCATCAACCGGTCCATGCCCATCCCCATGCCACCGGTGGGCGGCATGCCGTACTCGAGTGCCTCGAGGAAGTCCTCGTCGAAGGCCATCGCCTCGGGGTCGCCCTCGGCGGCGAGGCGGGACTGGGCGACCAGCCGCTCCCGTTGCGCCACCGGGTCGACCAGCTCGGAATAGGCCGTGGCCCGCTCCACGCCGGCGACGTAGAGGTCCCACTTCTCGGCCAGCCCCGGCTCCGACCGGTGCGCCCGGGTCAGCGGCGAGGTGTCCAACGGGTAGTCGACGACGAAGGTCGGCTCCTGCAGCGTGTCCTGGACCAACGCCTCGAACAGCTCCTCGACGACCTTGCCCGGGACCCACGCCGGGTCGACCCCGACGTCGTGCCGCTCGGCGAGGGCGCGCAGCTCCACCAGCGGCGTCCCGGGGGTGACGTCCTCGCCGACGGCGTCGGAGACCAGCGTGTAGAGCGGCACCTGCCGCCACTCCCCCGACAGGTCGATCTCGGTGCCGTCGTTGTGCCGGGCCACGTGGTCACCGAACAGCGCGGCGCAGCACTCCTGCGTCAATTCGCGGGTGAGCGTGGCCATCACCTGGTAGTCGGCGTAGGCCTGGTAGGCCTCGAGCATGGCGAACTCCGGCGAGTGGGTGCTGTCGGCGCCCTCGTTGCGGAAGTTCCGGTTGATCTCGAAGACGCGTTCCAGTCCGCCGACGATGCACCGCTTGAGGAAGAGCTCCGGTGCGATGCGCAGGTACAGGCCGAGGTCGAATGCGTTCATGTGCGTGCGGAACGGCCGCGCGGCGGCGCCCCCGTGCACCGTCTGCAACATCGGCGTCTCGACCTCGAGATAACCGCGCGCACCCAATTCGTGTCGCAGCGTCGACATCACCGTGGCCCGCTGGCGGACGGTGCGGCGCGCCTCGTCGCGGACGATGAGGTCCACGTACCGACGGCGGACCCGCAGTTCCTCGCTCATCGGCTTGTGCGCCACCGGCAGCGGCCGCAGCGCCTTGGCGGTCAGCTGCCAGGAGTCGGCGAACACCGAGAGCTCGCCGCGCCGCGACGTCCCGATCTCGCCCTCGACGAACACGTGGTCCCCGAGGTCGACGTCGGCCTTCCACGCGGCGAGCGACTCCTCGCCGACCCGGTCGAGGGAGAGCATGACCTGCAGCTCGGCGTCGCCCTCCCGCAGCGTCGCGAAGCACAGCTTGCCGGTGTTGCGGACGAAGATGACCCGCCCGGTGACGCCGACCCGCTCGCCGGTCATCGTGTCCGGCTCCAGGTCGGGGTGCTGCGCGCGGACGCCGGCCAGCGTGGTCGTGCGGGGGACGGCGACCGGGTAGGGGTCGAGGCCGGCCTCGCGCATCCGGTCGAGCTTCGCCCGGCGGACCCGGAGCTGTTCAGGGAGTTCGTCGTCCGGGGACGGGGACGTGCCCGACTCCGTGCCCCGCGCCGCTCCTCGCCCGTTCCTCGTCGCGGTGCTCACGGGGCTGTCGTCCGGGGGGCCGGGCGGTAGATCACTCACGGGACGCGAGCCTACGGGGACGCTGATCTCCGGGTGGGTGGGTGACCAGGGGCCTGCTGCCGCTCGAAGGCCAGCCGCAGCCCGTGCACGGTCAGGTCCGGCTCCCGCTCGCCGATCGACCGGCAGCTGTCGGCGACCAGGGGCGCGAGCCCGCCGGTGGCCACGACGACCGGCGCGGCGCCGAACTGCGCGACCAGCTCGGCGGCGATCCGGGCCACCAGCCCGTCGACCAGGCCGGCGAAGCCGAGCACCAGGCCGGACTGCAGCGCCGCGACGGTGTTCTTGCCGATCGCCTGCGTCGGCACGGTCAGCTCCACCGAGCGCAGCTGCGCGGCGCGGGTGGCCAGCGCCTCCAGGCTGACCTCCACACCGGGCGCGAGGGCGCCGCCGAGGAACTGCCCGTCGGGGCCGACCGCGTCGACGTTGGTGGAGGTGCCGAAGTCGACGACGACGACCGGGCGCCCCCGGCCGTCGGGACGCCGTCCGTACAGCTCGTGCGCGGCCAGCGCGGTGACCACCCGGTCGGCGCCGACCTCGCGCGGGTTGTCGACGTGCAGCGGGACGCCGGTCCGCACGCCGGGGCCGATGAGGACGACGGGCACCTCCAGGGAGTCCAGCAGCGCGCGCAGCGCCGGCAGCAGCGCGGGCACCGTCGAGCAGGCCGAGACCCCGGTGACCTCGGTGTCGCGCAGCAGCCCGCACCAGACCATCCGCAGCTCGTCCGAGGTGGCGCGCGGTGCCGTCGTCACCCGCCAGCTGCCCACGCGGCGCGCACCGTCGAAGGTGGCCAGCACCGTCTGGCTGTTGCCGACGTCGACGGTGAGCAGCACGGTTCAGCCTGCCCGCAGGTCAGAGGCGCCCCGGAGGTCGAGAGCGAGGTCGAGGATCGGCGCGGAGTGCGTGAGCCCGCCGACGGACAGGTAGTCCACGCCGGTCTCGGCCACCGCGCGGGCCACCTCGAGGGTCAGCCCCCCGGTGGCCTCGAGCTCGGCCCGGCCGCCGACCAGGGCCACGACCTCGCGCAGGAGGTCGGGCGGCATGTTGTCGCAGAGCAGGAAGTCCGCGCCGGCCTCGACGGCCTCGGCCGCCTGCGCGGGCAGGTCGACCTCCACCTGCACCGCCACCCGCGGCGCCCGCTCGCGCACCGCGGCGACGGCGGCGGCCACCGAGCCCGCGGCGGCGACGTGGTTGTCCTTGACCATGGCGACGTCGTAGAGGCCCATGCGCTTGTTCGACCCGCCGCCGCAGCGGACCGCGTACTTCTCCAGCGGCCGCAGCCCCGGGGTGGTCTTGCGGGTGTCGAGGACGACGGCGCCGGTGCCCTCGACCGCGTCGACCCAGCGGCGGGTGAGCGTGGCGATGCCGCTGGCGCGGCTGGCGATGTTCAGCGCGCTGCGCTCGGCGGCCAGCAGCGCGCGCACCGGCCCGCGGACGGTCAGGAGCACGTCGCCGCGGGTCACCCGGTCGCCGTCGGCCGCCCCGGCGGTGAGGGTGGCACCGGGGGCCAGCCGGGTGAAGACGCGGGCGGCGACCGGCAGGCCGGCGACCACGCCGTCGGCGCGGGCGACGAGGTCCGCGGCGCCCAGCTGCGCGGCCGGCACGGTGGCGGCGCTGGTGACGTCGTGGGCGACGGCGAGGTCCGGGGCGCTGGGCAGCGGCGCGCCGCCGGTGAGGTCCTCGGCGAGGGTGCGCTCGACCAGCTCGGCGACCCACGCCTCGGACAGCCCGGTGCCGGTCAGGTCGCGCGGGTCGACCGGCTCGCTCACCACGGCTGCACCACCGGCGTCCCCACCGGGCGGCGGGTCACCTCCGGGGAGCCGTCCGCACCGAGCCGCACGTCCAGGTGCACCCGCCAGTCCTCCTCGGTGTCGGGGTGGTCCTCCCGCCAGTGGCAGCCGCGGGTCTCCTCGCGCACCGCGGCCGCCGTCGCCAGGGTGCCGGCGACGGTGAGCAGGTCGGTGGCCTCCCAGCCGGCCACGCCGGGGGCGATCCGTGCACCCGCACCGCCCACCCGGCCCGCGCCGAGCCCGGCGGCCAGCGCGGCCAGCCGGCCGGTGGCCTCCGCGAGCCCGGCCCCGCTGCGCAGCGCGCCGACGCGGGCGGACATGGTCTCGGTCACCTCGCGGCGCCCGCCGGGGTCGAGCAGGCCGGACGGTGCGGTCTCCTCCGGCGCCACGGGGGACGACGGCGGCAGCCGCTCGGCCAGCTCGGCGCCGATGCGGGCGGCGAACACCAGCCCCTCGAGCAGCGAGTTCGACGCCAGCCGGTTGGCCCCGTGCACGCCGGTGCAGGCGACCTCGCCGCAGGCGTAGAGGCCGGGCACCGTCGTCCGCCCGGCGAGGTCGGTGACCAGGCCGCCGGAGGCGTAGTGCGCGGCCGGGGTGACCGGCACGAGGTCGGTGACCGGGTCGATGCCGGCGGCACGGCAGCTGGCCACGATCGTCGGGAACCGCCCGGCCAGGCCCGGCACCTCGCGCGCGTCCAGCCACACGTGGTCGACACCGTCGCGCAGCTGCACCCGGGTGATCGCCTTGGCCACGACGTCGCGGGGCGCCAGCTCGGCCAGCGGGTGCACCCCGAGCATGAACCGCTCCCCCGCGCCGTCGCGCAGCACCGCGCCCTCGCCGCGCAGCGCCTCGCTGACCAGCGGCTGCTGGCCGCGCGCACCGGGGCCCAGGTACAGCGCGGTGGGGTGGAACTGGACGAACTCCAGGTCGGTGGCGACCGCCCCGGCGCGCAGGCCGAGGGCCACGCCGTCCCCGGTGGAGACCGGCGGGTTGGTGGTGGCGGCGTAGACCTGCCCCATGCCGCCGGTGGCGAGCACCACCGCGCGGGCGCGCACCGCACCGACGCCGTCGGCACTGCCCTCGCCGAGCACGTGCAGCGTGACCCCGGCGGCGCGGCCCGCCGCGTCGGTGAGCAGGTCGAGCACCATCGCGTGCTCGACGAGGGTGACCCCGGGGTCGGCGCGGACGGCGTCCTGCAGCGCGCGCTGCACCTCCGAGCCCGTGGCGTCGCCGCCGGCGTGCACGATGCGGTCGGCGGAGTGCCCGCCCTCGCGGGTGAGCAGCAGTGTCCCGGCGGGGTCGCGGTCGAAGGCGGCGCCCCAGCCGATCAGCTGGCGCAGCCGCTCGGGGCCCTCGCGCACCAGCACGGAGACCGCCTCGGGCTCGCACAGCCCGACGCCCGCGACCTCGGTGTCGCGGGCGTGCGCCTCCGGGGTGTCGGCCGGGTCCAGCACGGCGGCGATGCCGCCCTGCGCCCAGCGGGTCGACCCGTCGTCCACCCGGACCTTGGTGACGACGGCGACCGAGAGCCCCGCCGCCCGCGCGTGCAGGGCCACGCACAGCCCGGCGACGCCGGAGCCCACGACGCAGACGTCGGCGGCGAGCTCCCAGCCCGGCGCCGGCGCCGAGAGGCGGCGCGGCAGCCCGGTGACGCGGTCGGCCGCGACGGTCGTCACGGGGCGATCGTGTCGCCCCGGACCTGGCCCCGCACGCCGGGGGACGGCGCAGCCGGGTCGCCACCGAGCTCGACGACGCGGTTGGCGGCGTCGACGTGCACGACCTTCGGGACGTGGGACTTGGCCTCGGTCTCGTCCATGAGGCCGTAGCTGATCAGGATGACCAGGTCGCCGGGGTGCACCAGGTGCGCGGCGGCGCCGTTGATGCCGATGACGCCGCTGCCCCGCTCGCCGGGGATGACGTAGGTCTCCAACCGCGCGCCGTTGGTGACGTCGACGATCGCGACCTGCTCGCCGGGGATCAGGTCGGCGGCGTCGAGGAGGTCCTCGTCGACGGTCACCGAGCCCACGTAGTGCAGGTCGGCCTGGGTGACCGTCGCGCGGTGGATCTTCGACTTGAGCATCGTGCGCATCATCGCGGGATCTCCGGGGGCTGGTGGGTGGGCGAGCCGAGGTCGATCTCGGTGTTGTCGATGAGCCGGGTGCTGCCGACGCGGGCGGCCAGCAGCAGGCGGGCGGGGCCGGTGGCGGGTGCCGGGCCGAGGTCGGGGGCGCTGAGCTCGAGGTAGTCGCACACCAGCTCGGGGGCGGTGGCCAGCACCTCGCGCGCCGCGGCGAGGACGGCGCCGGCCCCGCGCGGGCCGGCGTCCGCCCCGGCGCGCAGCGCTCGGGAGATCGTGGCGGCGGCGGCCCGCTGTCCGGGCGAGAGGTAGCGGTTGCGGGAGGACAGCGCCATCCCGTCGTCCTCCCGGACGGTGGGCACCCCGACGACCTCGACGCCGAGGGCCAGCTCGCGGGCCATCGCCCGGATCAGGGTGAGCTGCTGGTAGTCCTTCTCGCCGAAGAGCGCGAGGTCCGGGCGGACCAGGCCGAGGAGCTTGGCGACGACGGTCAGCACGCCGACGAAGTGGCCGGGGCGGACCGCGCCCTCGAGGACGTCGCCCAGCGGGCCGGGGTGGACGGTGACCCCCACCGCCCCGGGCGGGTAGACCTCCTCGACCGGCGGGTGGAAGACGACGTCGGCGCCCTCCTCGGCCAGCGCGGCGAGGTCGGCGTCCCAGGTGCGCGGGTAGCGGTCGAAGTCCTCGCCGGGGCCGAACTGCGTCGGGTTGACGAAGACCGAGACGACGACGCTGCCGGCCCGCTCACGCGCGGCGCGGACGAGGGCGCGGTGCCCCTCGTGCAGGGCGCCCATGGTGGGCACCAGCGCCACCGGGCCGGGCAGCCCGGCGACCGTCTCCCGCAGCTGGTCGACCGTCTCGGCCACCGCAGGGCCAGGGGCGGTGGGGCGGGTGGACGACACGGCCGTCACCGGGAGCCCGCCGGGTCGTCGGAGCGCGCGCTCTCCAGCAGCTGCACCAGCGGCGCGCCCTCGTGCCGCTTGAGCCGGCCGGTGGCCAGCGCGCGCTCGGTGGTGCGCCGGGCCAGCGCGACGTAGGCCGCGACCGACTGCGGCGCCCGCTCGGTGAGGGTGTCCAGGTGCTGC
>DASQNB010000313.1:0-1740 GCA_035645175.1 Geodermatophilus sp. | reverse complement strand
GGCGTTCTGCGTGAGCTCGCGGCGGACGGCGTCGGTCCGGGCCTGCGAGATGCGGGTGCGCGCAACCTGCTCCTCGGTCTTGGTGAGGAGCACGAGGGCGCGAAGCTGGTTAACGATCTTGTTGTTGTTATTGGCCATGTCTTCACTGTGCCCCCAGAACCCGGGTGCTAACTGTTGCAAGCGCATTGCTAGCAGTGAGCCTCGTCACGCCCGCTCGGCTGACGTAGCCCCAGTTCCTCCCCCCGCTCCCACAAACCGACCGTCGTCCCGATCGGGTGCAGCCAGCCGGTCCCCGACCGACGTGCCGCCTCTCCAGGGATCCCTTGTGACGACGGCACCAGCGGCAGCCGCTCCGTTCCCCCGAGTGCCCGGTAGACCGCCGTCTGTCGGCCACGGTCCACCTGCCTGAGGGAGTGGGTCAGCTCGCTCGCCCACACGCCACACAGCGGCTCGGAGGAGGCGCTGCTGGGTCTGCGCTGCTGGGTCCCGCTCTCAACTGGGTGCTGCTGGCGATACTGTCCGTGCCGATGACCGCGCGGCCTCAGCGCTGGTGCCGGCTACCGCGATCGTGGCCGGCGGGGCTGGCGCTGCTGGCCCCGCCCCCGGGCGACCGCGCGCTGACCGCCGCGAGGTGGTGCTGGGAATGGAGCCCATGGTGACTGCCACTCCGGCGACGCCCACCCCCAAGGACGAGGAACGTCCGTACCGCCCTGATCCCGGGACCAGGGGACACATCGGGTGGATCGTGGCCGGCTCGTTGGCCACCGGACCCGTCGCTGCCGTGCTCCTCGCCGCCGCCCCGTTCATCCCGCCGACGGAGGCCGGGGTCACGGGCGCGGTCCTGGGCGGACTGGCGTTGGGCTGGGCGATGCTGGCCGTGCTCTCGGTGCGGTTCACCGATCAGCCACAGCGTTGGGCCGCGGCTCCTGCACTGTTCATGGGACTGAGCGGTCTCCTCCTGGTGGCGTTCGGCTCCTCGGTGCACGAGGTCCTCACCTGGGTGTGGCCTCCCGCCCTGCTGGCGCTGGTGATCTGGATGCTCCTCCGCGCCCGTCGCCAGCTTCGCGGCCCGAGCAGACGCTGGCTGATCTACCCCGTGCTCGCGGTGCTGGCTCTCGCCTCGGTCGGCGGCGGCTACCAGACCGTGCGCGAGGCGGCGGATGCCAGGGCCCACCCCATGCCCGGTCAGTTGATCGACGTCGGCGGACACCGCCTGCACCTGAGCTGCGCCGGCTCTGGCAGCCCCACCGTCGTGCTCGAACCGGGTGCGGGCGGGGTGTCCTCGGACCTCGGGTGGATAACCCCGGCCGTCGCTCGTGACACCCGGGTCTGCGTCTACGACCGTGCGGGTCGCGGGTGGAGCGAGCCCGCTGACACCCCCCAGGACGCCGCGCAGATAGCGACTGACCTGCACACGTTGCTGCACCGCGGACACGTTCCCGGACCGTATGTGCTGGCGGGCCACTCCTTCGGCGGCCTCTACACGCTCACCTTTGCCGCCCGCTACCCCGACGAGGTCGCCGGAATGGTGCTGGTGGACTCCACCGCACCGGCACCCGCACCGGCATCGGCGGCGAAGCCGAGGGCAACACCGCTTGGTGACGGGGGTTCCTACGACCTCACGGGCCGTGTCTCGGCACTGGTCTCGACCTCAGCCCGCCTCGGTCTGGGCCGCCTGTTCGGCGTGCCGACCGCAAGCCATCTCCGCAGCACGATCGACGAGTACGTCCAGGCGAGCTC
>DASQNB010000312.1:0-4173 GCA_035645175.1 Geodermatophilus sp. | reverse complement strand
AGGCGCCGAGATGGGTCCCCCACCCCCGTCCTGGCTGTGCAGGAGGTACGGAGGCCGACGGACGGGGTTCGGCGGATCGGCTCCGGCACCCGGTCCCGGACGGCGGGTGCCGGGCCAAGGTAACGGCCGGGTCACGACTGGTCACCTCGTGCCCCAGGGGCAACCCCGGTGGCGCGGGCAGCCGACGGCAGCGGGCACGGCGGAAACGCCCTGGTCACGTCCCTACGGGTGCAGGCGCACCCGCAGGGACGTGAGCTGCATCTCAGTTCGGCCCCTACGGGGTCCTTCCACGGTGAGGAGGACGGGCGGCCTCCCTGAAGGGTCCCGCCGCGAGCCTGCGAGCGGTGGGGGGCAGGGAGGTCCTTGTTCAGTCCCGGACCAGCAGGGCGACCGGCAGCCGCTCGAGCAGCCCGGCCACCGGCAGCCCGCCGGCGTCGGAGACGTGCCGCCCGCCGGTGAGCAGGTCCCGCCAGGCCCCGGTCGGCAGCTGCAGCGCGGTGTCGCTCCACCCGGCGATCGACAGGCCGACCGGCAGCCGGGTCGCCACCGCCACCACGCCACCGCGGTCGAAGGCCACCAGGTGGTCGGTGGCGAGGCCGGAGGCCGTCACCGGCTCGTACCCGGCGAACCACTCCGGGTGCTCCCGTCGCGCCCGCAGCACGCGGGACACCACCAGCAGCTTGGCCGCACCGGTCTCGTCGACGGCCGGGACCTCCCCGCCGTCGAGCTGGGCCAGCAGCCGGCGGCGCAGGTCGTAGTCGACCGGACGGCGGTTGTCCGGGTCGACCAGGGACAGGTCCCACAGCTCGGTGCCCTGGTAGACGTCCGGGACACCGGGCATCGTCAGCTGCAGCAGCTTCTGCGCCAGCGAGTTGGACCGGCCGAACGGCGTGATGCGGGCGACGAACCGCTCCAGCTCGGCGTGGGTCCGCTCGTCGTCGAAGGCCGCGTCGACCATCGCGTGCAGCGCGGTCTCGAACTCCTCGTCGACGTCGGTCCAGGTGGTCGACGTCCCCGCCTCGCGGGCTGCCTTCTCCGCGTAGCCGTGTGCCCGCTCCCGCGACAGCGGCCACGCGCCGACCAGGTTCTGCCACACCAGGTGTGCCAGCGGACGGTCGTCCAACGGGTGCCGGGTCATCAGCCCGCGGACCAGCCCGGCCCACTCGCCGGCGAGCTCGGCCAGCACGGCCAGCCGGGCCCGGACGTCCTCGCTGCGCTTGGTGTCGTGCGTCGACAGCGCGGTCATCGACCGCGCCTGGCGCTCCGCCCGGCGCTGCTGGGCCTCGTGGAACTCCTCGACGGTGCTCCCGAAGCGGGCCGGGTCGCCGCCGACCTCGTTGAGCGCGACGAACCGCGCCCACCGGTAGTAGGCGCTGTCCTCGACGCCCTTGGCCATCACCGGGCCGCTGGTCTGCTCGAAGCGGGTCGCCGCCTCCGTGCCGGCCTGGGACAGCACCGGGTGCAACGCGTCGACGGCCGCGGTGAGGTCGGGACGGCGCGCGCGCACGGCGGCCACGGTGGCGTCCAGGTGCTCCCGGCCGTCGGGCAGGTAGCTGCGGTAGACCGGGAAGCTCGCCAGCAGCTCGGCCAGCGCCTCGGTCTGCTGCGCGGGCTCGACGCCCGGCAGCTCACCGACCACCCGCACCAGCCGGGCGACCTCCGAGCCGAGGATCCCGTCGGTCACCTCGCGCTTGCAGTCGTGCACCAGCCGCGCGTAGTCGACCGGGGCGCCGGACAGCTCGGTGTCCAGCGCGCTGAGCCGCGCCTCGCCGTCCGGGTCGACCAGCACGTCGTCGACCTCGGCCAGCGCGTCGTAGCCCGTCGTCCCCGCGGCCGCCCAGCTCTCCGGCAGCTCCTCGCCGGGCTCGAGGATCTTCTCCACCACGGTCCACCGGCCGCCGGAGGCCTCGGCCAGCCGGTCGAGGTAGCCCTTGGGGTCGGCCAGGCCGTCGGGGTGGTCGATCCGCAGCCCGTCGACCGCGCCGGCCTCGACCAGCCGCAGCACCAGTTCGTGGGTGGCGCGGAAGACCTCCGGGTCCTCGGCGCGCAGCCCGGCGAGGGTGTTGATCGCGAAGAACCGCCGGTAGTTGAGGTCGCGGTCGGCCCGCCGCCAGTCGACCAGCTCGTAGTGCTGCCGGTCGTGCACCTCCTGCGGTGTAGGCGCGCCGCCTTCCTCCGACGTCATGGTGCCCGGGGCGATCGGGAAGCGGTTGTCGTAGTAGCGCAGCTCTGGACCGTCGGGGGTGTCGACGACCTCCAGCTTCTCGACGTCGTCCGCCGACCCGAGCACCGGGATGCGCACCCGGCCGCCACCGAATTCCCAGTCGATGTCGAAGGCGCCGGCGTGGGCGCTGTCCCGCCCGTACCGCAGCACGTCCCACCACCAGGGCGCCTCGGCCGGGTCGGCGACCCCCATGTGGTTGGGCACCAGGTCCAGCACCAGGCCCAGCCCCAGCTCGTGCAGCGCCGCGACCAGCCGGTCGAACCCGGCCTGCCCGCCGCGCGACTCGTCGATGTGGGCGTGGTCGACGGTGTCGTAGCCGTGCGTGCTGCCCGACGCCGACCGCAGCAGCGGGGAGGTGTAGGCGTGGCTGACGCCGAGGTCGGCCAGGTAGCCGGCCACGGCGGCGGCGTCGTCCAGGGTGAAGTCGGCCGTGACCTGCAGCCGGTAGGTCCCGGTCGGGACGTCGCGGCGGCGCTCCCGGCTCAGCGGCGCACCCTGCGCCCCCGGCCCGGTCACGACCGGCGGGGGGCGCTGAGGACGACCATCGAGCGGTCCTGCAGCGTCAGCGTCTCGCCGGGCTTGAACTCCCGCGGCTCCACCTCGTCCATCTCCGCGGTGTCGAGGACGACGGTCCACGCCCCGGCGTACTCCTCCGCGGGCATGGTGAACTCCATCGGCTCGTGCGAGGCGTTGAAGGCCAGGTAGAAGTGGTCGTCGACCACGGTCTCGCCGCGCTCGTCGGTGGACCGGATGCCGTGTCCGTTGAGGTACATGGCCAGCGACTTGGCGAAGCCGGCGTCCCAGTCGTCCTCGGTCATCAGGTCACCGGTCGGGGTCAGCCAGGCGACGTCCTGCACCGGGTCGTCCTGACCCCGGCGCACCGGCCGGCCGTGGAAGAACCGGCGGCGGCGGAACGTCGAGTGGTCGTGGCGCAGCCGGGTCACCAGCTTGGTGAACTCCAGCAGCCCCTCGTCCACCTCGTCCCAGTGGATCCAGGTCAGCGGCGAGTCCTGGCAGTAGCCGTTGTTGTTGCCCTGCTGGGTGCGGCCGAGCTCGTCGCCGTGCAGCAGCATCGGCACGCCCTGGCTGAGCATCAGCGTGGCCAGGAAGTTGCGCCGCTGGCGGGCGCGCAGCGTGAGCACCTTCTTGTCGACGGTCGGACCCTCGACGCCGCAGTTCCAGCTGCGGTTGTGGCTCTCGCCGTCGTTGTTGCCCTCGCCGTTGGCCCCGTTGTGCTTCTCGTTGTAGGAGACCAGGTCGCCCAGGGTGAACCCGTCGTGCGCGGTGACGAAGTTGATGCTGGCCACCGGGCGCCGGCCGGAGTGCTGGTAGAGGTCGGCCGAGCCGGTGAGCCGGCTGGCGAACTCCCCGATCGTGGAGGGCTCGCCGCGCCAGAAGTCCCGCACGGTGTCGCGGTACTTGCCGTTCCACTCGGTCCACAGGGCCGGGAAGTTGCCGACCTGGTAGCCGCCCTCGCCGACGTCCCACGGCTCGGCGATCAGCTTGACCTGGCTGACCACCGGGTCCTGGTGCACCAGGTCGAAGAAGGCCGACAGCCGGTCGACGGCGTGCAGCTCGCGGGCCAGCGTGGAGGCGAGGTCGAAGCGGAAGCCGTCGACGTGCATCTCGGTGACCCAGTACCGCAGCGAGTCCATGATCAGCTGCAGCGCCTGCGGGGTGCGGGCGTTGAGCGAGTTCCCGGTGCCGGTGTAGTCCATGTAGTACTGCGGGTCGTCCTCGACCAGCCGGTAGTAGGCCCGGTTGTCGATGCCCTTGAACGACAGCGTGGGGCCCAGGTGGTTGCCCTCGGCGGTGTGGTTGTAGACCACGTCGAGGATGACCTCGATGCCCGCCTCGTGCAGGGTGCGGACCATCCCATTGAACTCCTGCACGTGCATGCCGTTGTCGGTGTTGCTCGCGTACTCGTTGTGCGGCGCGAAGAACCCGAT
>DASQNB010000311.1:0-19934 GCA_035645175.1 Geodermatophilus sp. | reverse complement strand
CGAAGAAGGAGATCTCCATGGGATCCGTCAAGGTCGCCATCGTCGGCGTCGGCAACTGCGCCGCCTCGCTGGTGCAGGGAGTCCACTACTACCGCGATGCCGACGAGACGACGTCGGTGCCGGGCCTGATGCACGTGCGCTTCGGCGAGTACCACGTCGCCGACGTCGAGTTCGTCGCGGCGTTCGACGTCGACGCCAAGAAGGTCGGCCGCGACCTCTCCGAGGCGATCGTGGCGAGCGAGAACAACACGATCAAGATCTGCGACGTGCCGCCGCTGGGCGTGACCGTGCAGCGGGGCACCACCCTCGACGGGCTCGGCAAGTACTACCGCGAGATGGTCGAGGAGTCCGACGAGGAGCCGGCCGACGTCGTCGCCGCGCTGCGCGGGTCCGGCGCCGACGTCCTCGTCTGCTACCTGCCGGTCGGCTCGCAGCAGGCCGCCGAGTTCTACGCGCAGTGCGCGCTCGACGCCGGCGTGGCCTTCGTCAACGCGCTGCCGGTCTTCATCGCCGGCACGCCGGAGTGGGCCGAGAAGTTCACCGCTGCCGGGGTGCCGATCGTCGGTGACGACATCAAGAGCCAGGTCGGCGCCACCATCACCCACCGGGTGCTGGCCAAGCTGTTCGAGGACCGCGGCGTGCAGCTCGACCGCACGATGCAGCTCAACGTCGGCGGCAACATGGACTTCAAGAACATGCTCGAGCGCGAGCGGCTGGAGTCCAAGAAGATCTCCAAGACCCAGTCGGTCACCTCGCAGGTCGACCGGGACATGGGCGCCGGCAACGTGCACATCGGCCCGTCGGACCACGTGCCGTGGCTGTCGGACCGCAAGTGGGCCTACGTGCGCCTCGAGGGCCGCGCGTTCGGCGACGTCCCGCTGAGCCTGGAGTACAAGCTCGAGGTCTGGGACTCCCCGAACTCCGCCGGCATCATCATCGACGCCGTCCGCGCCGCGAAGACCGCCAGGGACCGCGGGATCGGCGGCCCGATCCTCTCCGCGTCGTCCTACTTCATGAAGAGCCCGCCGGTGCAGTACAGCGACAGCGAGGCCCGCGACGCCGTGGAGGCGTTCATCCGGGGTGACGTCGAGCGCTGAAGGAGAGCCCCTGCGGGGGGCCAGCCGGCCCCTCTGCAGGGTCCCGCCGCGAGCCCGCGAGTGGCGGGGGGCAGAGGGGTCCTTCCACCGCGTGGGACGCCGCCCGCGACCTGCCCGGATGCCTACGCTGGGGCGCATGCCCGCGCGCCGCCGTCCGCTGCTCCCCGCACTGGGGCTGACGCTGGCGCTGCTGACCGGCTGCGCCGGCGCGGACGAGCGCACGGAGGGCGCCCCGATCACCGAGGAGGAGGCCGACCTCCTGGCCGGGCTGCTGGCGGACAACCGCGAGCGCGGCGGCGCGGACGTCGTCGTGACCGCGCCCTACGGCGAGGACACCGTGCTCACGCTGACCGGTGAGGTGGACCTCGTCGGTGGGGTCGGCCGGGCGCAGGCGGTCACCACGTACGGCGACGGCCGGCCCGACGACACCCGCACGCTGTTCTTCACCACCGACCAGCTGTGGTTCGGCGACGTGCCGGGCCTGGCCGCCGCACTGGACGCCCAGGGGCTGCCCGAGGCCTCCTACGTGCGCCGTCCGGTGACGCTGGGAGAGGAGGCGCCGCTGGTCGACGTGCTCACCCGGGTGGTGCTCAACCTCTCCGCCGAGCAGCCGGACACCGCCGGTGCCTTCAGCGCTGCGGGCTACACGTGGGAGGGCGACCGCTCGATCGACGGTGAGCTGACGGGGGTGTACGCCTCGGAGTCCGGCTGGTCGGTCGCGGTCGACCGGTCCACCGATCTGCTGGTGCAGTACCGCACCCCGCTGCCGGGGCAGGAGTTCGCCGTCACGGTGACGCTGTCGGACCACGGCCCGCGGGAGATCACGCTGCCGGCCGACGGGGAGTCCGTGGACGGGTCGGAGCACCCGGAGGTGGCAGCGACGGTCGGCCTGTGAAGAGGGCCCGGACATGGGGAAGGGGCGGCCTCTTCCCCAGACCGCCCCTTCCGGGTCAGTTCCTATCAGATGCCGGGCGCGTGCGCACCGGGAACACGCCGGTCAGTTGGCGGACGGGTCGGCCGGCGCGGTCGAGAGCACTGCCAGGCGGCCGGTCTGGCGCCCCATCACCCCGCGCCACAGCTCCGGGCCGGCCAGCTCGCTGAGCACGTCGTCCGGACTGCCGGGCACGCAGGCCCAGGCGCCCTCGCCGATCTCCCCGGCCAGCTGGCCCGGTGACCAGCCCGCGTACCCGGCGAACACCCTCAGGCCCCGGACCCGGCCGACCAGGTCGTCGGGGTCGGCGTCCAGGTCGACCAGGTGGACGTCGCCGGCCACCCGCCGCAGGCCGCAGTCCTCGTCCGGGGCGCCGCAGACCGCCAGGCACAGCGCGGTGTCGGTCTCGCAGGGGCCGCCCACGTGGAACACGCCGGGGTCGACGGCGAGGTCGCACCAGCCCGGCAGCACGTCGCGGATCTCCACCTGGCTCGGCCGGCCCAGCACGACGCCCAGCGTGCCGCTGTCGTTGTGGTCCAGCACGAAGACCACGGTGCCGGCGAAGGTCGGGTCGGTCAGGTTCGGCATCGCCACGAGCAGCGACCCGGGCCGGACGTCGTCCAGACAGCCCGTCGAGAGCGCAGGGACCGCGTCCGGACGACGACGGCCCGTCGCGGGCCGGGCCGGCGGCCCCGACTCGGGATCGGGCGAGGACGGGGGAGTCATCGTCTCCCAGTGTGCCCCACTCCGACGCCACCCGGCGGCCGAGGGCGCGCCGGTGGACAAGAGTCCTTCGGCCCGTCGTCGACCCTGTGGGGAGGAGCGGCCACCGTAGGGTGACGGGGTGCGGCAGGCGGGGACGACCGTGCGGCCCCTGCTGGCCCACGGGGCCTTCCGCCGACTGCTGGCCACCCGGCTGTCGGCGCAGTTCGGGGACGGCGTGCTGCAGGCCGCCCTGGCCGGCACCGTCCTGTTCGACCCGCAGCGCGCCGCCGACCCGGTCGCGGTCGCCGCCGGGTTCGCCGTCCTGCTGCTGCCCTACTCACTGGTGGGGCCCTTCGCCGGCGTGTGGCTGGACCGGTGGAGCCGGCGCCAGGTGCTGGTGCACGCCGACCTGCTGCGCGCCGGGCTGGTCGCCGTCCTGGCGCTGCTCGTGGCGGGCGGCTCGACCGGCGCCCCGTACCTGCTGACCGGGCTGCTGCTCTTCTCCGTCGCCCGCTTCGTGCTGTCGGCGCTGTCGGCGTCCCTGCCGCACACGACCGCGGACCTGGTGCCGGCCAACGCGCTGTCGACGACGTCCGGTGCGGTGGCCACCGTGGCCGGCGGCGCGGCCGCCGTGGTCGTGCAGCAGGCCGGCGACCTCACCGGGGACGCCGGGTACGCGTTGCTCACCCTGGGCGCGGTCGGCCCCTACCTGCTCGCCGCGGCACTGGCCGCCGGGTTCGGCCGCGGCGCGCTCGGCCCGGACGACGGCGCCGCGCGGCCGTCTGCACGCCGGGTGGTCGCCGGGATGGTGGCGGGGGCCCGGCACGTGCGGGCGCGCCCGCCGGCGGGGACCGCGCTGGCCGTCATCACCGTGCACCGATTGTGCTTCGGGCTGCTCACGCTGATGACGCTGCTGTACTCCCGCGCCACCTCACCGGTGGGTGAGGGGCTGCTGGGGGTGGGGGCGGCGGTCGCCGCGGGCGCCGTCGGCACGCTGCTGGCGGCGGCGGTGACGCCGCGGGCGGTGCGCCGCCTCGGCACGGCGCGGTGGGTGACCCTGCTGCTGGCCACCGGGGGTCCGCTGCTGGTGGTGCTCGGCCTGCCGTTCCAGCCCTGGGGGATCGTCCTGGCCGGCGCCGTGCTCGGGTTCCTCGGGCAGGGCGTGAAGATCTGCGTGGATGCCACGCTGCAGCGGGTCGTCGACGACGAGGTCCGCGGCCGGGTGTTCTCCGTCTACGACACGCTGGTCAATGTCAGCTACGTCGTCGCGCTGCTGGCCGCGGCGTTCCTCCTGCCCGCGGACGGCGTCTCCCCGCCCGCCGTGGTCGCCGTCGGCGCCGCCTACCTCCTCACCGCCCTCCTCGCCGCCCGCTCGCCGCTGTCCCGCTGAGCGGCCGGCCCCGGCGTCAGAGCTCGGGGACGCAGGGCCCGCGGCCGAGGCGGGTCAGGCCGGTGAGGTCCCCGTCGGCGAAGTCGGTGACGCCGGGCACCGTCTCCGGGTGCAGCAGCTGGGTCTCGTCGTCCACGTGGTCCAGCCCCACGAGGTGCGCGAACTCGTGCAGGACGATCCCGGCGGCCGTGGCCTCGCCGCCCCGCGCGTCCAGGATCCCCGGGAACTGGCCCGCGTCGAGGGAGACCGTGCCGGTGACGTACACCCGCGGCCCGTCGCCCAGGGACACCGCCGTGCTGCCGCCCCGGCCCACGACGTCGCCGGCGAGGTCGGGCTGGTCGGCCTCGGTCTGCCAGGCGACGAGGACCGGCGCCCAGCGGTCCCCGTAGCGCTCGGGCTGGAACGCCGCCCGCTCGGCGGTGGGCACCTCGTCGGTCGGGCCGTCGTACACGAACACCAGGCCGGTCACCTGGCTGATCCGTGCGACGGCGGCGTGCACCATCTCCTCCCCGCCGGCGGGGGCGCCGTCGGGCCGGAGGGCGTAGTGGACGACCCGGCACGGGTCGTAGGCCACCGGCGTGACGCCGTCGTCCTGGAGGAGCGAGAACGCGTGCGTGCCACCGCTCACGGGGACGGGCGGGGGGTACCCGCGGGGCGACCGGCTCGCGCCGGTACCGGGGGTCGGGCGGTCGGTCGGCGCGGGTGCGGGGACCGCGACGCTGCGGTCCGGACCGAGGGCGGCGGGCGCACCCGCGGCCGCCGGGGGGTCCCAGGGCCACGGCACCGCCCCGGCCAGGGAGGCGGCCCCCAGGGAGCCGCCGACGACGAGCAGACCGGCGAGCACGCCGCGCGGACCCCTCCCGCGGCGACGGCGGGCGGGCGGGCCGTCGGCACGCCACGGGACGGCCGCCGGCGGGCGGCCCAGCGCCTCGTCCAGCACCCACTGGGGCGTGCGGCCACTCGGCGAGGCGGGCAGCCGCGGGTCCGGGGCGCCGGGTCCCTGTTCGTGCACGTCTCTCCGATCGGCAGCCGACGGGTCCGACTGGAGTCCGGTCAGGTGTCGTTCCGCCGGGCCCACCAGGCGCGCAGCTCGGCCTCGGCCTCCGCCGGCGCCAGCGGGCCGCGCTCCAGCCGCAGCTCCTTGAGGTGGGCCCACGCCTGGCCGACCTCGCGGCCGGGTGGGAGGCCGAGGATCGCCATGATCGCGTTGCCGTCGAGGTCGGGGCGCACCCGCGCGAGGTCCTCGGCGGCCGAGAGCTCGGCGATCCGCCGCTCCAGGGAGTCGTAGGTCTCCGACAGCGCCGCGGCCCGCCGCTTGTTCCGGGTGGTCGAGTCCGAGCGCACCAGCTTGTGCAGCCGGGGCAGCAGGTCGCCGGCGTCGGTGACGTACCGGCGGACGGCGGAGTCGGTCCACTCGCCGCGGCCGTAGCCGTGGAAGCGCAGGTGCAGGAAGGTCAGCCGGGCGACGGCCTCGGTGACCTCCTTGGAGTACCGCAGCGCCTGCAGCCGCTTGCGCACCAGCTTCGCGCCGACCACCTCGTGGTGGTGGAAGGAGACCCGCCCGCGCGGCTCGTGCCGGCGGGTGGCCGGCTTGCCGACGTCGTGCAGCAGCGCGGCCAGCCGCAGCACCAGGTCCGGCGACTCGACTCCGTCCTCCCCCGCCCGGGCCGCGGCCTCCTCCAGCGCGATCGCCTGGTCCAGCACGGTCAGCGAGTGGGAGTAGACGTCCTTGTGCTGGTGGTGCTCGTCGATCTCCATCCGCAGCGCCGAGAGCTCGGGCAGGACGACGTCGGCCAGGCCGGTCTCCACGAACAGCTCCAGCGCCGCCCGCGGGGAGTGCTGCAGCAGCGTCTTGGACAGCTCCACCTGCACCCGCTCCGGCGTGATCCGCCCGAGCTCGGGGGCCAGCGCCGTCATCGCCTCGACCACCTCGTCGACCGGGGTCAGGCCGAGCTGGGCGACGAACCGGACCCCGCGCAACATCCGCAGCGGGTCGTCGGCGAAGGAGTCCACCGCAGCACCCGGCGTCCGCAGCCGGCCGGCCAGGAGGTCGCCCAGGCCGCCGTAGGGGTCGGTCACCGTGCGGTCGGGTCCCAGCGAGACGGCCATCGCGTTGACGGTGAAGTCCCGGCGGGCGAGGTCGTCCTCGAGCGAGTCGCCCCAGGCCACCTCGGGGTTGCGCGACTCCCGGTCGTAGCGGTCGGCGCGGAAGGTGGTGATCTCCAGCCGGACGTCGTCCACCTCGGCTCCGACCGTGCCGAAGGCGATGCCGGTGTTCCACGTGGAACTGGCGAACCCGCGCAGCAGCTCGAGGACCTGCTCGGGCCGGGCGTCGGTGGTGACGTCGAGGTCACCCGGTGCCGTGCCCGTCTCCGCCCGTCCCCCGGACCCGGTGGCCAGCAGCGCGTCGCGGACCGAGCCGCCCACGAGGTGCACCTCGTGGCCGGCGGCGGTGAAGCGCTGCCCCAGCCGGGTGAGCACGGGGGAGAGGTCGACGAGTTCGCGCACGGTCTGCTGGACGGCGGGCGGCACCGGTCCAGCGGCCGGGGGAGGACCACTGACGTCTGTCCGACTCCGCGCCACGGTCCGCTCCTCACTCGCCGCCCCTCGCTGCGATGCCCCTCGAGGATCGGCTGTCGTCGGACTGTTCCCATCGGTCCGACTCCGCGCCACGGTCCGCTCCTCGCTCGCTGGCGCTCGCTGCGATGCTCCCGCGGCTGTCGTCGGACGTGCAGGCTCACCGGACACGACGATCCAGGGTAGTGCCGTGCCGCGCGCTACCCTCCTGGCATGGCTGGGACGGGCGGGCGAGGGCGCCCCGGCCGCCGGTTGCGCCGGGTCGACGAGACCTCCGCCGGGGGCCTGGTGGTGGCCGACGACCCCATCACGGGGCCGCGCGCCGCCCTCATCGGCCGCACCGACCGCCGCGGACGGCTGCTCTGGTCCCTGCCCAAGGGCCACATCGAGGAGGGCGAGACCCCGGAGGACACCGCCGTCCGGGAGGTCGCCGAGGAGACCGGCATCATCGGCGAGGTCGTCGCCCCGCTGGGGATCATCGACTTCTGGTTCGTCGCCGACGGCCGCCGGGTGCACAAGACGGTCCACCACTTCCTGCTCCGCGCCATCGGAGGAGCCCTGTCCGACGCCGACATCGAGGTGACCGAGGTCGCCTGGGTGCCCCTCGACGAGCTCGGCGCCCGGCTCGCCTACGCCGACGAGCGGGCACTGGTCGAGCGGGCTCCCGCACTCCTCGCCGACAGCGCGTGAGCGGGCCGGCGAGCTCACCGGCAGGCACGGACCCGACCCGGCGGTCGGCTGCCGGGGGCCCCGGCGGCCGGTCCACCGTGCGGGGTCCCGGCCGCACCGCCCGGGGGACGACGGTCGGCGGCGCGCTGGCCGGGCTGCTCACCCTCCCCCTCGTCGCACTGGCGCCGGCCGCGGCGGCCGCGCCCGAGGACCCGGCGGACACCGCCGACGAGACCGCGGTCAGCGTGCAGCTCACCCGGCTGGACCCCCGCACGCTCGTCCCCGGGGCTCCGGTCACCGTCGCGGGCGAGCTCACCAACACCGGCACGGAGACGCTCACCGACCTCGACGTGCGCCTCCAGCGCGGCGGGCCGCTGGCCACCCGCGCCGCGCTGCAGGACGTCGCCGACGACCCCGACCCGGTGGCCGCCGTCGCCACGCCGTTCCAGGACGTCGCCGACGAGCTCCGGCCGCGGGACTCGGTGTCCTTCACGCTCACCACGACCACCGACGCGCTGGCCATCGGCCAGGACGGCGTCTACCCGGTGCTGCTCAACCTCAACGGCGTCGGGTCCGACGGGGAGCGCCGCCGGGTCGGGGAGCTGACCACCTACCTCGTGCAGCCGCCGGTGCTGCCGGCCACGCCGACCGGCGTGGCCTGGCTGTGGCCGCTGGTCGAGCGCACCCACCGCGATGCCTCCGGCACGTTCGTCGACGACGAGCTGACCCGGGAGGTGGCGACCGGCGGCCGGCTGGACCGGGCGCTGGCCAGCCTGGAACGGCTGCCGGAGACGGTCCCCGCCGAGGGCGGCGAGCCGGCGCCGGTGGTGCCGGTGACCCTCGCGGTCGACCCCGCCCTGGTCGAGGAGCTCCAGGTCATGGCCGCCGGTCCCTACGCCGTCGCCGGCGACGGGGACGGCGGGTCGGGCACCGACGAGGCCGTGGCCTTCCTCGGCCGGCTGCGCGCCCTCGCCGCCGACCACCCCGTCGTCGCGCTGCCCTACGGCGACGTCGACGCCGACGCGCTGACCGCGACCGGCCTGTCGCAGGTGGTCACCCGCAGCCTCCCCGGCAGCCCCGAGGGGACGGCGCAGGACGACCCCGGCGCGACCCCCGCCCCCTCGACCGAGGCCGGCGGGGCGACCGGCGCGGCCATCCTCCGCGAGGTCCTGGGCGTCGAGGCACGCACCGACCTGGCGTGGGCGGTCGGCGGCTCGCTGCGGCCCGAGACGCTCGACGTCCTGACCGACGGCGGGATCGAGGAGGTCGTGCTGGCCCCCGGCGGGCTCACCGACGGCGCGGCCGCCCTCGGCCTGGCGGGCCCGGCCGCGGCCCGGACGACGCTGCCCACCGACGACGGCCCGGTCGACGCCCTGGTCGCCGACAGCACGCTCAGTGACCTCGCGGGCGCCGCGGCGCAGGCCCCCGGGGGCACCCGGGCCGCCGAGCAGCGCCACCTCGCCGAGCTCGCGCTGCTCACCCCGCAGGCCGGCGGAGCGCCCGGGGGACAGACCGTGCTGGTGGCTCCGCCGCGCGAGGTCGACGCCGACCCGGCCGCGGTGAGCGCCATGATGGCCGCCGCCGCCCAGCTGCCCTGGCTGCGACCGGCCACCGTGGCCCAGCTCGGCGACGGCCCGGTCACCGACACCGGCGGGCTGGTCCCCCCGTCCGGGCCGGGTGGGCTCGAACCCGCCGGACTGGCCGATGTCGCCGCCGCGGTCGACGTGCGGGAGGACCTCGCCGGCGCGGTGGTCGGCGACGCGGACGCGGTGCTGGCGCCCTGGGACGCCGCCATCGCGCGGACCGGCTCGGCCGCCTGGCGGGACGACCCGGAGGCCTTCGCCGCGGCCGCCGCGGACCTGCGGACGACGACGGCGCAGCTGCTCGAGCGGGTCACGCTGCTCGCCCCGGCCGAGGGCACCTACAGCCTCGCCTCCCGCGACGCCCCGCTCGTCCTCACCGTGCTCAACGACCTGCCCTTCGCCCTGGGCGTGCGGCTGGAGGTGCAGAGCCGCGGCAACGCGCTGTCCGTGGGCGACATCAGCGACCAGGTGCTCGGCCCCCAGCAGCGGACGACGCTGCAGGTCCCCACCGAGGTGCGCCAGTCCGGGCGGTTCAGCGTCGCGGCCACCCTCACCACCCCGGACGGCGTCCCGCTGGGCGAGCCGGTGCGGCTGCAGGTGCAGAGCACCGCGTACGGGTCGATCTCGGTCATCATCACCATCGGCGCGGCGGCGCTGCTCGGGCTGCTGTTCCTGCGCCGGCTGGTGCGCTTCCTGCTGCGCCGCCGCCGCGGTACCCCGGGCGACGGGGACGACGACCTGCCCGGCGGCCCGGCACCCGAGGGCGCGGCGGTCCCGCTGCCGCCGACGCGGAGCCCCGTGTGAGCGAGGTCCCGAGCTCACCGAGGAACCCGGCACGCGAGGTCGCGGGCGGGGCGAGCACCGGCGGGGACAGGTCGTGACCGAGCGTCCCGTGGGCGAGCAGCAGCGCCGTCCGCTGCCCCCCGTGCCGCCGCCCCCGGCCACGCCGCGTCCCTCGACACCCCGGCCGGGCGAGCGCGCACGGCGCGAGCCGGGCCCGCCCCCCGTGGCCGGTCCGGGCACCCCGCCGGCCCTGCCGCTGCCCCCGCCGCCGTACCGCAACACACCGCCGGGCGGGCGGCCGCTGCCGCCGGTCCCGCCGCCGGCGCCGCGCATCCGCGACCTGCCGCCGGTGCCCCCGCCCCGGCGGGCCTCCCGGTGGGTGCCCGGTCCCGACGACACCCAGCTCATCCCGGTGCTGCCCGCGGTGCCGCAGCGGGTCGACGAGACCGACGAGGAGGTCGAGGCCCGCGAGGGCCGCCCCGGCGCCAGCCGCGGCATCCTGCGCGCCGCCGGCACGATGGCGGTGGCCACGCTGGTCTCCCGCATCACCGGGCTGCTGCGCACGATGGTGCTCACCGCCGCACTCGGCGTGGGCCTGGTCGGCGACGCCTACAACACCTCCAACACGCTGCCCAACATCGTCTACGAGCTGCTGCTGGGCGGGGTGTTGACCTCGGTCGTCGTCCCGCTGCTGGTGCGCTCCCAGGAGCGGGACGCGGACGGCGGCACCGCCTACGCCCAGCGGCTGGTCACGATCGCCACCCTGGGGCTGTTGGTCGTCACCACGCTCGCCGTGCTGGCCGCACCGCTGCTCACCCGGCTCTACGGCCTGGGCGAGGACCCGGCCCAGTACCGGCTGGCCACCTGGCTGGCCCGGATCCTGCTCCTCGAGATCGTCTTCTACGGGATCGGCGCCATGGCGCAGGCGATCCTCAACTCCCGCGGCGTGTTCGGCCCACCGGCCTGGGCGCCGGTGCTCAACAACGTGGTGGTGATCGCCACCGGGTTCCTCTTCGTCGCGGCCAGCGGCCCGGGCCCGCTGCGCCCGCTGACGATCACGCCGACGCAGGTGTGGCTGCTGGGCGCCGGCACCACGCTGGGCATCGCCGTCCAGGCCCTCGTGCTGCTGCCGCTGCTGGGCCGGGCCGGGGTCCCGCTGCGGCCGCGCTGGGGCATCCGGGACACCGGGCTGCGCGAGGCGGGCGGCCTGGGGCTGTGGGTCATCGGCTACGTGGCGATCAGCCAGGTCGGGGTCGTCGTCGCGACCCGGATCGCCAACGACGCCGGGCGGGACGGCGGGCTGGGCTCCATCGGCTTCGCCAACGCCAGCCTGCTGTTCCAGATGCCCTACGGGATCATCGGCGTCGCGCTGCTGACCGCGCTGGTACCCCGGATGAGCCGGGCCGCCGCCCGGTCCGACGTCCCCGGGGTGGTGCGTGACCTCTCCCTCGGCACCCGCCTGTCCGCCATCGGCCTGCTGCCGGTCAGCGCGGCGCTGACCGTGCTCGGCCCGGCCCTGGCCGTCGTGGCCTTCGCCCGCGGCAACACCGGCGTCGAGGAGGCCCGCACCATCGGGGTCGCGCTGGCCGTCGGCGCCTTCGGGCTGCTGCCGATGGCGGTCACCCTGCTGCAGCTGCGGGTCTTCTACGCCACGAAGGACGCGCGCACCCCCACGCTGATCCAGCTGGGGATGGTCGGCGTCCGGGTGCCGCTGCTGCTGCTCGTCCCGGTCGTCGTGCCCCCGGAGCGGGTGGTGGCGGGGCTGATGCTGGCCACCAGCAGCACCTACCTGGCCGGCTGGGCGCTCGGGCACGTCGTCCTGCGCCGCCGGCTCGGGGCGCTGGAGAGCCGCGCGACGCTGCTCCCGGTGCTGCGGATCGCCGCGGTCGCCCTCGCCTCCGGCCTGCTCGGCTGGCTGGCGGTGTCCCTCGCCGACGACGCACTCGGCGGGTCGGTGGCAGGGTCGCTCGGCACCGTGCTGCTGGGTACCGTGGTCATCGGCGTCGCGGCCCTCGCCGGGCTCGCGGTCGCCCGCGTCCCCGAGGTCCAGGAACCCCTGGCCGCCCTCCGGGCCCGACGGGGGCGCGGGTGAGCAGCGCCGCGCCGCCGCCGGGGCAACACAGCCACCGGCCAGGAGGGGACAGGGGGCCGGGCGCACCGATGACGTCCACGACCACCGGGCTCCCCGACCGCTACCGGCCGCTCGACCAGGTCGGCCCCGCCGAGACGACCGCGACCGGTGTCATCCACTGCTGGCGGGCCAAGGACCGGATCCTCAACCGCGACGTCGCCATCCGGGTGCACACCCCCGGCGGGCCGGCCGCCCGCGAGTGGATCACCCGCGCACTGACCGCCGGCGGACTGGCCACGCCCGCGCTGGCGATGGTCTACGACGCCGCCGAGGGCAACGGCGGTCCGCAGGCGCCCGGTGGCGCGGCCTACGTCGTCAACGAGTGGATCGAGGGCCGCACCCTCGCCGAGCGCCTGGCCGAGGGCCCGATGTCCGAGCGCGAGGCCCGCACCGTGCTGCGCCGGCTGGCCGAGGGCGTGGCCGCGGCCCACCGGGTCGGGCTCGCCGTCGGCGGGCTCACCCCGGAGACCGTCGTCCTGCGGCCCAACGGCCTGGTCGGGCTGCGCTCGGTGCCCGCCGCCAGCGGCACCGTCCAGGGTGACGTCGCCGCTCTCGGGGAGCTGCTCGAGTACTGCCTCACCGGCCGGCGCCCCGGCGTGGCCCCCGCCGGGCGGGCGGCGGGGATGCCCCCGGACCTGGCGGCGTTGGTGCGCCGCGCCCGCTCCACCGAGCCCGGCGCCGGGCTCTCCAGCGTCGCCGCCATGGCCGCCCTGCTCGCCGAGCGGCCCCGCACCGGGCACACCGCCGACCCGGTGCGCGACCCCGACGAGTCCGACAGCGGGTGGCTGCGCCGGCTGCGCGAGCGCCGCGAGGAGGACCGCGCGGAGCACGACGGCGACGGCGACGTCGCGGTCGACCCCGCCCCGACCCGGGACGCCTCCGGCACCGCCTACCCGCCACTGGAGGCCCGGGGCCTGCCGCCGGTCCCCGGCCGGCGGTACGAGGACGACGAGGACGACCTGCTCCCGCTGTCGGCCGGTGTCGGCCGCGCGGACGACGACCCCGACGCGGACCCGCGCGACCGCGAGGACGACCGGCGCCGCCGGCTGCTCGTCGTGGGCCTCCCACTGCTGGCGCTGGCCGTGGTCATCGCGCTGGCGGTCTACCTGGGCAGCAGGATCTCGGTGTCCGACGACGTCACCGGCGACCAGGCCCCCGTGCCCAGCGCGCCGTCGAGCAGCGCCCCCGCCGAGGGGACCGCCCCGCCCGCCGACGCCTCGGCGCCCGCCATCACCGGCGCGACCGTCTACAACCCCTTCGGCGACGGCGAGCCGGAGAACCCCGACGAGGTCCCGCTGTCCTTCGACGGCGACCCGTCGACCGCCTGGTCGACGGTGACCTACCGGGGGTCACCGGCGTTCGGCAACCTCAAGGAGGGGGTCGGCGTCCTCTACGACCTCGGCTCGGAGCAGACCCTGGCCGGGATCGGCGTCAGCGGCAGCGACGGCGCCACCGTGGAGGTCCGGGTCGGCGACCAGCCCGACGGCGACCTCGGCTCCTACGAGGTGGTCGCGGACGGTGAGCTCGGCGCCTCGACGGACCTGTCCTTCGACGAGCCGGTGACCACCCGGTACGTGCTGCTGTGGGTCACCGGGCTGGTGCCCTCCGACGGCGGGTTCTCCGCCGAGGTCGCCGAGGTCACCCTCACGCCCAGCAGCTGAGGGAGGACCCCCTGCCCCCCGCCACTCGCAGGAGGACCCCGTCCCCCCACTCCTCGTCGAAGGACCCCGTCCTCCTCACCACTCGCAGGCTCGCGGCGAGCCTCTGGACGGGGCCTGCCCGGGAGGGGGCCGGCGGCACCCTGGTGGAGGGCTCGGGGACGCGCGGTGCGAGCCACCCTCGCGGGGGTCCACCTGGGAATGCGGCCCCTACGATCCTCGTTGTGCCGCCCGTGACGACGAACCACCCGACCCCCGGCCCCGCGGTGACGGAGGAGCACGTGGAGCCCGCGATCCCGCCCGCCGAGCACGACGGCGTCCGCGACCTGATCATCATCGGGTCGGGTCCGGCCGGCTACACCGCCGCTGTCTATGCCGCCCGCGCGAACCTGCACCCGCTGGTGTTCGAGGGCACGCAGTTCGGCGGCGCGCTGATGACCACGACCGAGGTCGAGAACTTCCCCGGCTTCGCCGAGGGTGTGCAGGGCCCGCAGCTCATGGACGACATGCGCACCCAGGCCGAGCGCTTCGGCGCCGAGCTGGTCGCCCGGGACGTCACCGAGGTCGACCTGACCGCCGAGCCCAAGATCGTCAAGGTCGGCGACGAGGTGCACCGCGCGCACGCGGTCATCGTCGCCACCGGCTCGAAGTACCGGTACCTGGGCCTGGACAACGAGGCCCGGCTGCTCGGCCGCGGCGTCTCGGCCTGTGCCACCTGCGACGGCTTCTTCTTCCGCGACCAGGACATCGTCGTGGTCGGCGGCGGCGACTCGGCGATGGAGGAGGCCACCTTCCTCACCCGCTTCGCCAAGACGGTCACCGTCGTCCACCGGCGGGAGGAGTTGCGCGCCTCCAAGATCATGCAGCAGCGCGCGCTGGACAACGAGAAGATCCGCTGGGCGCTGGGCAAGCAGGTCACCGACGTCCTCGGCGAGCAGACCGTCTCCGGCGTCCAGCTGACCGACGTCGGCACCGGTGCCACCGAGGAGCTGCCGGTCTCCGGCGTCTTCGTCGCGATCGGCCACGACCCGCGCAGCGAGCTGTTCGTCGGGCAGCTGAAGCTCGACGACGAGGGCTACATCCAGGTGGAGCACCCCACCACGCGGACCAACATCGAGGGCGTCTTCGCCTGCGGTGACGTGGTCGACCACATCTACCGGCAGGCCATCACCTCGGCCGGCACCGGCGCCGCGGCCGCGATCGACGCCGAGCGCTGGCTGGCCGCCACCTTCGGCGAGCGCTGAGCAAGGACCCCCTGCACCCCGCCGCTCGAAGGCTCGCGGCGGGACCCTGCAGGCAGGCCGCCTGACCCGGGCATAGACCCACCCACCGCCCGGTTGCACCGGACGGCGCAGCGGGCCAGCGGGCGCGCTGTACAGCAGACCGAGAGGGAGAACGACCATGGCAGGCAACACCGTGACGGTCACCGATGCGACCTTCGCCGACGACGTGCTGGGCAGCGACCAGCCCGTCCTCGTCGACTTCTGGGCCGAGTGGTGCGGGCCGTGCAAGATGGTCGCCCCGGTCCTCGAGGAGATCGCCTCCGAGCACGGTGACAAGCTCACCATCGCCAAGCTCAACATCGACGAGAACCCGCAGATCGCTCGCGACTACCAGGTCATGTCGATCCCGACCATGACGGTGTTCCAGGGCGGCAAGCCGGTGAAGAGCATCATCGGCGCCAAGCCGAAGGGTGCGATCCTCTCGGACCTCGCCGACTACATCTGACGAAGGACCCCGTCCTCCCCACCCTTCGCACGCTCAGGGCGGGACTCGGGACGGGGCCGCCCCTTCCCCCCACGCCTCGCAGGCTCGGCGCGGGACCCTGGAGGGGGCCGTTCCAGTACGTCAGCACGCTCGCGGCGGGACCCTGCAGGGGGGCCGCCGTCCTCCCCACCGTCCGCAAACCCAGGGCGGCACCCGGGACGGAGCGCTCGCAGGGCCTCCCCCGCCACTGGCGCGGGGGAGGCCCTCGTGCGTGCGGGGCCCACCGGGCCGGGAGGACGCCCGGGGCCCACAATCGACCCCGATGGGAACCGACAGCCACATGCAGCCCCTGGGCCCAGGCGACCGCGGCCCCGCCGTGGCCGACGTGCACGCCGCCCTGCGCGCCCTGACGCTGCTGCCGGCAGCGGGGGCCGCGGAGGAGCCGGCGTCGCTGGACCAGGCGTTCTACGACCCCGCCACCGAGCTCGCCGTCCGTCACTTCCAGCAGGTGCGCGGGCTCTCCGTCGACGGCCGCGTCGGCGAGGAGACCTACCGCGCCCTGTCCGAGGCCCGCTGGTCGCTCGGCGACCGGCTGCTGCACCACGACCCGGTGCGCCCCATGCGCGGGGACGACGTGACCAACCTGCAGGACCGCCTGCACGAGCTCGGCTACGACGCCGGCCCGGTCGACGGCGTCTTCGGCGTGGAGACCGAGGTCGGGCTGCGGGCCTTCCAGCGCGACTACGGCCTGACGTCCGACGGCACCTGCGGGCCGGCCACCCTGCGCGCGCTGCGGCAGCTGGGCCGCAAGGTCACCGGCGGGCGGCCGCAGCTGCTGCGGCAGAGCGCCAGCTTCGTGGAGAGCGGCCCGCACCTGATCGGCCGGCGGATCGTCGTCGACCCCGGGCACGGCGGCACCGACACCGGCTTCGCCGCCGGGGAGACCACCGAGGCCGACCTGGTGCTCGACCTGGCCTCGCGCATCGAGGGCCGGCTGGCCGCCGCCGGCGCCACCGTGTACCTGACCCGCGGCCGCCACCAGGACCCGACCCCGGCCGATCGGACGGCCTTCGCCAACGACGCCCGCGCCGACCTGTTCCTCTCGCTGCACACCGACGCGCACAGCTCCGAGCACGCCCGCGGGGTGTCCAGCTATTACTACGGCACCGGCTCGGGGGCCTCCTCCACCGTCGGTGAGCAGTTCGCCAACCTGGTGCGCCGCGAGGTCGTCGTCCGCACCGGGCTGCTCGACCTCGGCTCGCACCCCAAGACCTGGGACCTGCTGCGGATGACCCGGATGCCCGCCGTCCGGCTCGACTGCGGCTACCTGTCCCACCCGGTCGACCGGCTGCTGCTGCTCGACGCGCGGCTGCGCAGCACCGTCGCCAGCGCCGTCCTCGCCGCCGTCCAGCGGCTGTTCCTGCCCGCTGAGGCCGACCCGCCCACCGGCACCTTCGTGCTGCCCGGGCGGAGCTGAGCGAGGCCACCGTCGTCCTACCGGACGACACCGCGACCAGGCGGCGTACCCCTGCTGCGCTGAGCTCACCCCGGCCCTCGTCGCGCAGCCCCCGACCCCACCCCTCGGACCGCCTCGCAGGGCGACTCCCGTTCCGAACCCCTCCGTCTCAGCACCGTGTCCCGGCACCGTGACCCTCGGTGCGTCCCTACACTCGGGACGTGGCCGATCTCCAGCCCGGGACGCCCCCGGGACCAGGTGTGCACCACCCTGCGCCGCGCCACCCGCGGCTGGACCCGTTGGCCGACCGGTACGCAGCACGCACGCACGGGATGAAGTCCTCGGAGATCCGGGCGCTGTTCTCTGTCGTCAGCCGGCCCGAGGTCGTCTCGCTGGCCGGTGGGATGCCCGCGGTCACCGCGCTGCCGCTGGACGCGGTCGGCTCGATGATCGGCGAGCTGGTCTCCGGGATGGGCGCGCAGACGCTGCAGTACGGCTCGGGCCAGGGTGACCCGCGGCTGCGCGAGCGCATCTGCGACGTCATGGCGCTGGAGGGCATCACCGACGCCTCGCCCAGCGAGGTCGTCGTCACCGTCGGCTCCCAGCAGGCGCTGGACCTGGTCACCCGGGTCTTCGTCGACCCGGGTGACGTCGTCCTCGCCGAGGGCCCGTCCTACGTGGGCGCGCTCGGTGTCTTCCAGGCGGCCGAGGCGCGCGTCAAGCACGTCCCCATGGACGACGACGGGTTGATCCCCGAGGCCCTGGAGCAGGCGCTCATCGAGTGCCGGGCCGCCGGCGACCGGGTGAAGTTCCTCTACACGGTGCCGAACTACCACAACCCGGCCGGCGTGACGCTGTCCGAGCCGCGCCGCCAGGCGGTCGTGGAGATCGCCGACCGCTACGACCTGTTGGTCATCGAGGACAACCCCTACGGCCTGCTCGGCTTCGACCGCGAGCCGATGCGCGCCCTGCGCGCCCGCGACGACCGGCGGGTCATCTACCTGGGCTCGTTCTCCAAGACGTTCTCCCCGGGCCTGCGGGTGGGCTGGGTGCTCGCCCCGCTCGCCGTCCGGGAGAAGCTGGTGCTGGCCACCGAGGCGCAGGTGCTCTGCCCGCCGTCGCTGACCCAGTACGCCGTCGCGCGCTACCTGGACACCCAGCCGTGGCGCGAGCAGGTCAAGCACTTCGTCGAGCTGTACCGGGAGCGGCGCGACGCCACCCTGGACTCGCTCGAGGCGCTCATGCCGCCGGGCACCACCTGGACCCGGCCGGACGGCGGCTTCTACGTGTGGCTCCAACTGCCACACGGGCTGGACGCCAAGCTGATGCAGCCCCGCGCGGTCAACGCGCACGTCGCCTACGTCCCCGGCATCGGCTTCTACGCCGACGGGTCGGGCCGCGAGTTCATGCGGCTGTCCTACTGCTACCCGGAGCCGGACCAGATCCGCGAGGGGGTGCGCCGGCTGGCCCGCGTCATCGAGGCCGAGCTGGACCTGCACTCCACCTTCGACGGCGTGGACACCGGCACCTTCCGCGCCGTCTCCGGCCCGGGTGGGGGACTGACACAGCCGGGCATCGTCGGCCCGGCCAACAGCGACCGATACGAGGACCGCGGATGACCGAGCCCCCGAGGTCATCGAGAGACACAGCACCGCCGGTCGCGAAGGCGACGAGCGCCAGCGAGGAGCCGAAGTGACCGAGCCCGCCCCCGCAGCCGCCACCGAGCCCGAGGCACCGGTGCACCCGCTGCGCACCGTCGTCCTCGCCGGTGGGCTGAACGTCGAGCGGGAGGTCAGCCTCTCCTCGGGCACCCAGGTGGCCGAGGAGCTGGCCCGCGCCGGTGTCGAAGCCGAGCTGCGGGACGCCGACGCCGAGCTGCTGCCCGGCTTGGCCGCCGCACCCGCGGACGCCGTCTTCATCGCCCTGCACGGCGCCACCGGCGAGGACGGTGCGCTGCGCGCGGTGCTGGACCTGGCCGGCGTCCCCTACGTCGGCTCCCCGGCGGCAGCCTGCCGGCTGGCGTGGGACAAACCGGCCGCGAAGTCCGTCGTCCGCTCCGCGGGGCTGACCACGCCGGACTGGGTGGCCCTGCCGCACAGCACCTTCCGGGAGCTGGGCGCCGGCGCGGTGCTGGACCTGATCGTCGCCCGGCTCGACCTGCCGCTCATGGTCAAGCCGGCCTCGGGCGGTTCTGCGCTCGGCGTGCAGAAGGTCAGCCGGGTCGAGGACCTGCCCGCCGCCATGGTCAGCTGTTTCGCCTACGGCGACACGGTGATGGTGGAGCGCTACGTCGACGGCGTGGAGGTGGCCCTGTCGGTCGTCGACCTCGGCGAGGGTCCCGAGGCGCTGCCGGCGGTGGAGATCGCGCCGGAGTCGGGCGTCTTCGACTACACCGCCCGCTACACCCCCGGCCTCACCGAGTACCACGCGCCGGCCCGGGTCCCGGCCGAGGTCGCGGAGCGGGCCGCACAGCTCGCCGTCCGCGTGCACGAGGTCCTCGGCCTGGCCGACCTCTCCCGCACCGACGCGATCGTCACCCCGGACGGCGAGGTGCACTTCCTCGAGGTGAACGTCTCCCCGGGGCTGACGCAGACGTCGATGTTCCCCATGGCGGTCGAGGCGGCCGGCTCCTCGCTGGGCGACGTCCTCGCCCGGCTGCTGACCCGGCGGGCGTCCGCCGACCGCTGAGAAAGGACCCTCCTGCCCCCCACCGCTCGCAGGCTCGCGGCGGGACCCTGCAGGAAGGCCACCCCAGTCGCTCACCACAGAGGCCCGGTTCCGTCCGTGACGGAACCGGGCCTCTGTGTGTGATCACTCCTCGGGACGGCGTCCGGTGATGTCCGGGGCCATCTGGCCGATGATCCGCTGCAGGTCGTCGACCGATCCGAACTCGACGACGATGCGGCCCTTGGCCCGGCCGATCTGGATCTTCACCTTGGTCTCGAAGGCGTCCGACAGCCGGCCGGCGAGATCCTCGACGCCGGGGGCGTTGAACCGTCGCGGCCGGCGCTTGGTGGCCGGCTGCTCGGCGACGGCCAGCGCGACCGCCTCCTCGGTGGCCCGCACCGACATCCCCTCGGCAACGATGCGCGTGGCGAGGGCCTCCTGCGCCTCGGCGTCGGGCAGGCCGAGCAGCGCCCGCGCGTGGCCGGCGGAGATGACGCCGGCGGCGACCCGGGTCTGCACCTTCACCGGCAGCTTGAGCAGCCGGATGGTGTTGGTGACCTGCGAGCGGCTGCGGCCGATC
>DASQNB010000310.1:0-12554 GCA_035645175.1 Geodermatophilus sp. | reverse complement strand
GCGGGACGCTCGTCGTCGCGCACTCGGCCAACGGCGCCGTCTACACCGTGGACCCGGAGACCGGGTCCAGCACCCGGATCGCCGGGGTGGACGTGCCGAGCGTGGACGGCATCCAGCTCGAGGGGAACGATCTCTGGGCGGCGCAGTACAACTTGAACCAGGTGGTCCGGGCCCGGCTCAGCGCGGACCTGACCTCGGGGGCCGTCGAGGAGACGATCCGGGACGAGGACTTCCAGATCCCGACGACGCTGATCGTGGAGGACGACGACCTGGCCGTGGTGAACGCCAAGTTCGACACCGGCATCCCGCCGACCGCGGATCAGTTCGAGGTGGTGCTGGTCGACCGTTGAAGGACCTCCCTGCCCCCCACCACTCGCAGGCTCGCGGCGGGCCCCTGCAGGGAAGCCTGCCTCAGGGGCAGGCGACCCACTCCTCGGCGCCGTCGGTGAAGACCTGCCGCTTCCAGATCGGCAGCCGCTCCTTGACGAGGTCGACGAGCTCGGCGCACGCGGCGAAGGCCTGGCCGCGGTGCGCGGAGCTGACCGCGCAGGCCAGCGCGACGTCACCGATGCCGAGCATGCCCACCCGGTGGGAGACCGCGACGGCGTGCACCTCGGGCCGGGCAGCGAACTCCTCGGCCAGCGCGCGGATCATCTGCTCGGCGCTCGGGTGGCCGACGTACTCCAGCTCGGTGACCGAGCGGCCGCCGTCGTGGTCGCGCACCACGCCGGCGAAGGAGACGACCGCGCCGGCCGCCTTGTCGGCGACTGCGTCCTCGTGCTCGGCGACGGACAGCGGCGCGTCGACGACCCGGGCGATCACGGCGCCGACGGTACCCCGCCGGGCGGCACGTCGAGGTCGGTCGGATCGGCCAGGCCGGTGCAGTCGACCTCGGTGACCTCGTGGGCGGCGAGGTACCGGCGGGCGCCCTCGTCGCCGGTCGCGGTCTCCGCCACACCGGCCCAGTGGTCGCGGCCGAGCAGCACCGGGTGGCCGCGGACGCCGTCGTAGGCGGCGATCGCCAGCGCATCCGGGGCGGCGTGCGCGGCGACCGCGCGCAGCGCCTCCGCCGTCATCCCCGGCATGTCGACGAGGGTCACCAGCGCGGCGTCGACCCGCCCCGGCCAGCCACGCAGCCCGTCCAGGCCGGTGCGCAGGCTCGAGGCCATCCCGCTCTCCCAGTCGCGGTTGGCCAGCACCGTGGCGCCGTCGAGGTCCGCCGTCCGCCAGACGTCGACCGCCCGCGCGCCCAGGACGACGAGCACCGGGTCGCAGACCGCCCGCGCCGTCCGCACCGCGCGCTCCACCAGCAGGCTGCCCTCGTACTCGACCAGCGCCTTCGGCATCCCGTAGCGGCGCCCGCCGCCCGCGGCGAGGACCAGGCCGGCGACTGCGCTCATGGCTGCATCATGGTGCACGCCAACGGTGTCGTGCGCCATGATGACGGCGTGCGTACGACCATCGACCTGCCGGACGACATCCACGGTCTCGCCACCGCGATCGCCCGCGATGCCGGTACGTCGCTGAGCGAGACCGTCACCCGGCTGCTGCGGGCGGCGTTGGCGACACCCGGCCCGGTCCGGGTCAGCACCGACGAACGGACCGGCTTGCGGGTCATCTCCCTCGGTGGTGGCGTCGTGACCAGCGAGGACGTGCGGTCGCTCGACGACGACGAATGACGGTCCTGCTCGACGCCAACGTGCTCATCGCCCTCGTCGTCGTCGATCACGCCCACCACGAGAGGGTGCGGAGCTGGTTCGACGTCGATCGGCAGCAGTTCTCCTCCTGTCCCGTGACGCAGGGCGCCCTGCTCCGCCACCTGTTGCGGGGCGGGGCCGCCACGACTGAGTCCCTCGACGTGCTGAACGGGTTGTCGAACAGCACACGGCACGAGTTCTGGCCCGACGACCTCGGCTACGACGTCGTCGACCTGCGCGGCGTCGTCGGTCACCGCCAGGTCACCGACGCCTACCTCGCGGCACTGGCGCGCTCCCGTGGTGGCCGACTGGCCACGCTCGACCGCGCACTGGCCCTCCTGCACCCCGACGTCGCGCTCCTGGTCGAGCCCCCGACTCCTGCTCAGCGCGCGTAGACGGCGACCTCGGAGGCCTTGACCGAGGCCCACACCGGCGTGCCGGGGGCCAGGCCCAGCTCGGCGAAGGCGGTCGCGGTGACGTCGGCGACCAGCGGCACCTCGCCGTCCAGCTCGCAGCGCACCGTCGACCCGTGCGGCGTGGCCGAGACCAGCCGGAGCGGCCACACGTTGCGCGGGCTGCCCTCGGGGCGTGCGGGGTACAGGGCCACCGACTCCGGGCGGACGGCGACGAACACCTCCCCCGCGGTCTCCTCGGCCACCGCCACGCTGCCGCCGCCGTCCAGCTGCACCGTCGTCCCCTCGCCGGTGCCGGGCAGCAGCGCCAGGCCGACCAGCCGGGCGACGTAGTCGGTGCGCGGGTGCCGGCTGACGTCGGCCGGCGTCCCGGCCTGCACCACCCGGCCCTCCTCGACGACGACGACCCGGTCGGCCAGCGCCATCGCGTCGACCGGGTCGTGGGTGACCAGCACGGTGCTGCCGGCGAACTCGGCGAGGTGACGGCGCAGCTCGGCGCGGACGGTGAGCCGGGTGCGGGCGTCCAGCGCCGACAGCGGCTCGTCGAGCAGCAGCAGTGCCGGCTCCCCCACCAGCGCGCGGGCCAGCGCCGCCCGCTGTGCCTGCCCTCCGGAGAGTTGGCCGGGCCGCCGGTCGCCCAGCTCGCCGATGCCGACGCGGACCAGCCAGTCGCGGGCGGCGGCGCGGGCGGCGGGCTTCCGCACGCCGCGGGTGCGCAGCCCGAAGGCGACGTTGTCGGCGACCGACAGGTGCGGGAAGAGCAGGTGGTCCTGGAAGACCATGCCGAGGCGGCGCTCGTGGGCGGGGACGTGCACGCCGGCGTCGACGTCGTCCCACGTCTCGGGGCCGACGGTGACCCGGCCGCCGTCCGGGGGCAGCAGACCGGCCAGCACGCGCAGCAGGGTGGACTTGCCCGCGCCGTTCGGGCCGAGGACGGCGAGCACCTCGCCGTCGGCCACCTGCAGGTCGAGCTCGACGGTCAGCGGGCCGCGGGCGACCCGGACGGCGGCGGCGAGGCTCACCGCACCGCCCGGGTGAGCCAGCGGTCGCGCAGGAGCAGCAGCGTCGCGACGGAGACGACCAGCAGTACGAGGGAGAGCACGATCGCCGCCTCCGGGTCCTGCTGCAGCGCGAGGTAGACCGCCAGCGGCATCGTCTGCGTCGTCCCCGGGAAGTTGCCGGCGAAGGTGATGGTGGCACCGAACTCGCCGAGCGCGCGGGCCCAGCACAGCACCGCGCCGGCGGCGATGCCCGGCGCCACCAGGGGGAGGGTCACCCGGCGGAACGTCGTCCACCGGTCGGCGCCCAGGGTGGCGGCGGCGTCCTCGAAGCGGGCGTCGGCGGCGCGCAGGGCGCCCTCGACGCTGATGACGAGGAAGGGCATCGCCACGAACGTCTCGGCGATGACCACCGCGGTCGTGGTGAACGGGATCGTGACGCCGAAGGCCTCGTCCAGGGGGCTGCCGAGGATGCCCTGCCGGCCCAGCACGAGGAACAGCGCGACGCCGCCGACGACCGGGGGCAGCACCAGCGGCACGGTCACCAGGGCGCGCAGCACCGAGCGGCCACGCGCGCGGGAGCGGGCGAGCACCCAGGCCAGCGGGACGCCGAGGACGAGGGAGAGCACGGTCGCCGCCGTCGCGGAGACCAGGCTCAGGCGCAGCGCCTGCCCGACGGCCGGGCTGGTCAGCTGCGGCCACAGCTCGCCCCACGGCGCCCGGACCACCAGGCCGAGCAGCGGCAGCACCAGGAAGACGACGGCGAGGACCGCCGGGACGAGCAGCGGGACGGGGACGCCGGGCTCCCTCCGTCGTCGTGCAGGACCAGCTCTCACGGAATGCGGAAGCCGGCGTCGGCGAGTGACTGCTGGCCCTCCTCCGACCGCACCAGCTCGACGAAGGCGGCCGCCGCCTCCGGGTTGGGCGCCTCGGCCAGGGTCACGACCGGGTACTCGTTGACCGCCTGCTCGGCCTCCGGGACGTCCAGCCCCTCGACGGCGCCACCGGCCGCGGTGACGTCGGTCGTGTAGACCAGCGCGGCGTCGACCTCGCCGAGCTCGACCTTGGTCAGCGCCGCCCGCACGTCCTCCTCGAGCGTGTCGGGTGCGGCGGTCACGCCGGCGGCGGCGAGGACGTCCTCGGCCGCGGCGCCGCAGGGCACCTGCGGCGCGCAGACCGCGACCGTCAGCTCCTCGCGCGCGAGGTCGGCCAGGCCGGTGACGCCGGCCGGGTTGCCCGCCGGGACGGCGATCTGCAGCACGTTGGCGGCGAAGACCGCGGGGTCGCCGTCGGCCAGCCCGGCGTCGGTGACGACGGCCATCTGCGCCTCGTTGGCGCTGGCGAAGACGTCGGCCGGGGCGCCCTGGGTGAGCTGGGCGGCCAGGGCCGAGCTGCCGGCGAAGTTGAACTGCACGTCCAGGTCGGGGTTGCCGGCCTCCAGCTGCGCACCGAGGTCGGTGAAGACGTCGGTGAGCGAGGCGGCGGCGAAGACGGTGACGGTGCCTCCGAGACCTGCTGGGCCGGAGCCCGGCGCCGTCCCCACCGCCGCCTCGTCCGACGAGCCGCCGCAGGCGGTGAGCGCCAGCGCCGCCGTGACGGGCAGCACGAGGGGGACACGGCGTGACATGGGACCTCCCGGCGCCTCGGACCGACCACGGTGGAATCCGCGACTGCGGCACGGTAACCCAAGCCGTCACGCAACTCCGGGTTCCTGTCGCGAGGTGCCTCCGAAGGTGCGTACGCTGCCGACCCATCCCCAGACCAGGAGGACTCTCGTGCGGCCGTCCTCGCGCAAGCAGCTGTCCGGCACCGTGACCTCGATCAACCCCGGGTCGGTGATGAGCACGGTGAAGGTCGACGTCTCCGGCCAGGAGGTCACCGCGGCGGTCACCGAGGAAGCCGTCGAGGACTGAGGAAGGACCCCGGTGCCCCCCGCGACTCGCCAGGCTCGCGGTGGGACCCTGCACCGGGGCCGTCAGGGGACGTCGACGCTGACCTGGGTGGCCTTGACCGTGGCGACGGCGCGCACACCGACGTCCAGGCCGAGCTCGTCGGCCGCCTCCCGCGACATCAGGGAGACCAGCCGGAACGGCCCGGCCTGGATCTCCACCTGTGCCATGACGGTGTCGCGGACGACGCGGGTGACGATGCCGGTCAGCCGGTTGCGCGCCGAGGAACCGCGGGTGGTGCCGGGCTCGGGCGCCTCGTGCAGCTGCGCGGCCAGCCGGGCGAGGTCGGCGCCGTCCACGTGGGCGGGCCCACCGCCGTCCCGCGAGGCCGGCAGCCGGCCGCTGTCGACCCACCGGCGCACCGTGTCGTCACTGACGCCGAGCAGGCCCGCGGCCTCGGCGATCCGGTAGGCGGGCACGATCCGACCCTAGCCCGGGCGCACGACCCCCCCGAGTCGTGGAGGGCGCCGCGATCCCACCCGCCGGCCGCCGGTGAAGCGCATGACGCCGGGTAGGGCTCCTGACCTGGGACGAGGCGGGACGCAGCCGCGCCCGTCGTCCCTCGGGGGACAGGAGGGTGGGACGAGCATGCGCCGGTGGCAGGGTCCGCTGATCGTCTCGGTGGTCTACCTGGCGCTCTGGCTGGGGCTGGACGCCATCGCCAGCCTGTTCCAGGCACGGCAGGAGGTGTCGCTGTGGTACCCCCCGACCGGGCTGAGCTTCGCCCTGCTGCTCGTCTTCGGGCTGCGCTACGCCCCGCTCCTCCTGCTGACCGACCCGCTGCACGGGCTGGTGGTGAGCCCCCCGGCGGTGAGCTGGGTCAGCGTCTGGCTCGGTGGCGTGCTCAGCACCGTCGTCTACACGACCGTGGCCTGGCTCCTGCTCCGGCGGCTGCGGATCGACCCCCGCCTCACGGGTCAGCGGGACGTCACCTGGTTCCTGGGGCTGGCCGCCGGCGCCGGGCCGTTCGTCGTCGCGGCTGGACAGGTCCTCCAGTACGCCGCCGCGGGACTGCTGCCCTGGGGGGAGCTGTTCCGGGGCATCCTCGGCTTCTGGTCCGGCCGCGCCACGGGCGTCGGGATGCTGGCGCCCGCGCTGCTGGTCGCGAGCCGGCGGGTGCCCGCGTTCTGGCGCGACCGGCCGGCGCTGCCCGGCCCGCTCCGGACGGGACGGGACGAGCACTCGTCCTGGTCGGACCGTGCCCGGCCACGCTGGCTCGGCCGGCTCGCCGACCGCGTGCTGGACCAGCGGCTGGAGATCGCCGGGCAGGCCGCACTCCTGCTCGTGACGGTGTACCTCGCCTACGGCGAGCCCGCGGTCGGTGGGCTCGACCTCGCCTACCTGGTGTACGTGCCGCTCATCTGGATCGCCGTCCGCGGCGCGTTCCCCCGGGTGGCGTTCGCCGTCCTCGTCGCGAACGCCGTCGCCGTGGCGCTGGTCGGCCGGGACGTCGTGGAGAGCCCCCTGCGGCTGCAGCTCGGCCTGGTGACCCTCACCCTGGCCGGGCTGACCCTCGGCGCGCTGGTCACCGGCCGACAGGCCAGCATCGCGGCCGCCGAGCACGCGGCGGTCCACGACTCGCTCACCGGGCTGTCCAACCGGGTCCTGCTGATGGACCGGGTGGACGCCGCGGCGCACCGGGCCGAGCGCAGTCCCAGCGCCAGGTTCGCGGTGCTCTACTGCGACCTGGACGGCTTCAAGGGGGTCAACGACCAGCTCGGGCACGACGCCGGCGACGACCTGCTCGTGGCGGTCGCGCGCCGGCTGGAGGAGGCCGTGCGGCCCGGCGACCTGGTCAGTCGGCTGGGCGGGGACGAGATGGCCGTCCTGCTCGACGGCGTGACCGGCGTCGAGGAGGCGGCCGGGGTGGCCGAGCGGCTGCTCGCCGCGCTGGCCGAGCCGTACGCCGTCGTCGGCCGGGAGGTCGTCGTCACGGTCAGCGTCGGGGTGGCGGTCGCCGACGCCGAGGGCCTGGCCGGACCGCGGCTCCGAGGGGACCGGGAGGGCCCGACCGGGTCGGACGAGGACGGGCACGCCGAGGAGCTGCTCCGGGCCGCCGACCTGGCCCTGCAGCGGGCCAAGGCGGCCGGGGGACACCGCTACGAGGTGTTCAACGAACCGCTGCGCCGGCAGACCCGGGACCGGCTGGGTCTGCGCGCCGCGCTGCGCCGGGCGGTCGGGGCCGGCGCGGTGACCGTCGCCTACCAGCCGATCGTGCGGGTGGCCGACGGCCGGCTCGCGGCCGTGGAGGCGCTCGCCCGCTGGCACGACGCCGAGCGCGGGGAGGTACCGGCGGCGGAGTTCATCGCCGCGGCCGAGGAGACCGGGCTGATCCACGACCTCGGCATGCAGGTGCTCGAGCAGGCGTGCACCCAGGGCGCGCAGTGGCGACGGGCCTTCGGCCCCACCTCGGCCCCGCGCGTGGCGGTCAACGTCTCGACCCGTCAGCTGCTCCCCGCCGACTTCGCCCCGCACGTGCTGGCGCTGCTCGACCGGGTCGGGCTGCCCGCGGAGGCCCTCGAGCTGGAGATGACGGAGTCCTGCGCCATGGAGCCGGGAGCGCGGCCCGCACTGGAGCGGTTCACCGCCGCGGGCGTCACGCTGGCCGTGGACGACTTCGGCACCGGGTACTCCAGCTTCGCGGCACTGCGCGAGCGGACGCCGCAGGGGTTCAAGCTCGACCGCTCCTTCGTCGCGCGGCTGCCCGACGACCGCCCGACCGACGCGATCGTCTCCGCCGTGCTCGCGCTCGCCGGGCACCTCGGCGCCACCGTCACCGCCGAGGGCGTGGAGACCGACGAGCAGCTGCGGCGCCTCCGCGAGCTCGGGTGCCCGCAGGCCCAGGGCTTCCTCCTGGGCAGCCCGGCGAGCGCAGAGCAGATCGAGCAGGACTGGCTCAGCCGTCCGAGGTGACCCGCGTCCTCGGCGGTGCGGCGTCCCCGGCCGGCATCCGGCCTGTGGACGGCGGCCGGTCGTCCACAGCTCCTCCCGGACGGCGTCCGGCCGCCGGGAGAGCATCGCGGGCATGGCGACCACGACCGCGGACGACGCCTGGCTCCGCGAACTCCTGCTCCAGGGCGACTGGCACCCCGACGGCGACGACGCGGACGGGATGGCCGTACTTCTGGCCGCGCGCGACCCGGGGGTGGACGGCGCCGGCGGGGCGACCCGGGCGCTGCTGTCCGCCCTCACCGACGCCTGGGAGCGAGGGTGGCAGCCGGCCGACGTCGCGCACACGGTCCGCCGCCGGGCGACCTCCCGCGCGGCCCGCCTCGTGGTGGCCCTGATCGCCGAGGACGCCCGAGTCACCGACGCCGCCTCTCGCGCACCCGGGACCTGGATGGCGCAGCTGCGGGAGCTCGGCGCGCTGACCGCCGGCGTCGCCGACGTCGTCGCCGCCTGGCACCGGGCGGAGGGACGGCCGGCGGACGAGGCGTGGCGCGACGTGCTGGTCCTGGCCACGACGCTGCGCACGCTGGCGCGGATCGACCAGCTGGTCCCGCCGCCGTCCCGCTGGGGCACCGGTGCACGCCGCGGGGAGCCTGCCTCCGCGCCCGACGACGCACGGGTCCTCCGGCGCATCCGGGCGCTGCTGACCAAGGCCGAGTCGACGGAGTTCCCCGACGAGGCCGAGGCGCTGACCGCCAAGGCGCAGGAGCTGATGACCCGCCACGCGGTCGACGCGGCGCTCCTGGACGCCGGCGGTCAGGCACCGACGCGCACGGCCGTGGACACCCGCCGCGTGCACGTCGACGACCCGTACGTGCGGGCCAAGATGCAGCTGCTGGGGGCGGTCGCCGAGGCCAACGGCGTCCGGCTGGTCTGGTACCAGAGCCTGGGCATCGCGAACCTGGTCGGCGTCGCCGCCGACCTCGACGCGGTGGAACTGCTGTTCACCTCGCTGCTGCTGCAGGTCGGCCAGGCCCTCGGCGCCGCTGAACGAGCAGCCGGACGGCGGTCGGCCTCCCGCTCGTTCCGCCGGGCGTTCCTGCTGGGCTACGCGGCGCGCATCGGCGAGCGGCTGACCAGCGCGCGCGAGCGGGCCACCACGGCCGCTGCGGCGGAGCAGGGCGTGGACCTGCTGCCCGTGCTGCGCTCCCGGCAGGAAGCGGTCGACGACGCGTTCACCGAGCTGTTCCCCCGGGTGCGCAGCACCCGCAGCCGCTCGTCCATGGACGCAGGTGGCTGGTGGGCCGGCCGCGCCGCCGCGGACTCCGCCGACGTCGGGTCGCGTCGCTCGCACCTGCGCTGAACGCCCGCAGGCGTCTCCGCGGGAACGGCCCGCACTCTCACGTCCCGCGTCTCCGCGGAAACGCCCTGCGGCTGGCTGCCAGGCGTCGACCTGGCGGAGCGGCCGGCCAACCGACCTCGCTCCCTCCCCGAACTGCCAGCCTGAGCTGCGGTTTCCGTCAGTGGGCGGCCATAGCCTCCGAACACCTGATCGACGAGGAGGCGACGTGCCCGACCCGACCAGCACACCTCATCGCTCCGGCAGCCCACTGCCCGAGCTGGCCCGGGCGATCACCGCCGGCGCCGTCCGGCTGGCCGCTGCCACGGCCGCGTGGCTACGGCTCGTCGCCGAGTTCGACGAGCGCGGTGGCTGGCACGGCTGGGGCACCCGGTCCTGCGGGCACTGGTTGTCCTGGCAGTGCGGCCTGGCTCCGGGGGCGGCGAGGGAACACGTCCGCGTGGCTCGGGCCCTGCGTTCCCTGCCGCTCACCGAGGCGGCGTTCGCCGAGGGTCGCTTGTCGTACTCCAAGGTCCGTGCGCTGACCCGCATCGCCGAGCCCGACACCGAGCAGTCGCTGCTCGACCTCGCTGTCGAGGCCACCGCCGCCCAGCTGGAGCGGTTCGTCCGCTCCTGGCGCCGCGCGGACGCCGCGAACACCGACGACGGCCCACCAGACCGGCCCGAGGCCCGGGAGTACTTCCGCCACCAGTGGGACGACGACGGCATGCTGGTGCTCACGCTGAGGATGCGGCCCGAACCGGGCACAGAGCTGCTCACTGCCATAGAGGCGACTGCCGAGCGTGAAGCCCGGCGTGAACGGGCGCAGAACGCGCGTACCCGTGGCACTCAGCCGGTCCCCGGCCTCGACTGGCGGGAGCAGCAGGAGCTCGACCGGCGCTGCGCCGACGACGACGAGCTGGCCGGGCTGGCTGGCGAGCGCGCCACCGTCCGCCGGCTCGACGCCCTCGCCTCACTGGCTCGGGCCGGCGTCGACCAGGGCCGACGCGCGGGGGACCCGCCGCGCCGCGAGGTGGTGGTGCACGTCGACGCGGACGTCCTGGCCGACGACACCGCCGCCGGCCGGGCGCACTACCAAGGCGGTCCCGCGCTCACCGCCGCTCAGGCACGACGGATCGCCTGCGACGCCACGGTGGTCACCATGCTCGAGCGGGGCCGTGAACCCCTGGCTCTCAGCCGGAGACGGCGTCGTGCCAGCGGGGCCCAACGACGGGTGCTGCTGCACCGCGACGGCGGTTGCGCCCGGCCCGGCTGTCCCGAGACCCGGCCGGAGCGACTGCACGCCCACCACCTGCGCCACTGGCTGTTCGGCGGCCGCACCGACCTGGACAACCTCGTCCTGCTCTGCGACGTCGACCACGGCCTGGTGCACGACCTCGACCTCGTCATGGCCCGCGTCGCCGGCAGGCTCGTCGTCACCGCGCCCGACGGCCGCCACGTCTGGGGCACCGCCGACGCCGCCTTCGCGACCGGCCTGGCCGGCCTCGACGACCCGCCGACGACCCTCGACGACGTCGGCACCAGCTCCAGCGGCACGGACGTCCCGCCCCAGGACGTGTCGTGCCCGACCACCGCCGACCCGTACACGGGCGTCCACCCGATCGACGTCGAGGTCGGGCGACGCCCGGTCGGGGTCCCAGGATCGCGTGAGGCCGGCTCACGAGGTCGTGTCCGCCGCGACCGGTGACCACCGGTGGACGACGACCGGCGTGCCGCGCGGCCACTGGTCAGACGGTGGGCGCGCTGAGCAGGGCGCTGTTCCCCACCGGTGAGCCACCACTGCCCGAGGCGATGCCCGTGAACGGAGAGCGGATGGACCTGCGCTACGCCGTCGGGGTCCTCATGGACCACCGCGACCTCATCCGCCGCCTCGCCGCCGAGGCAGGGCTCGCCGCGAGCGCCTGATCCGCAGCGGACGGCGCGTCGGGCGTTCCCGCGGGAACGCCGGCGCGGCGGGACGGTGCCGCGTCAGCCGGAGAAGGCGCGGTAGAGGTCGCGGAGGAGGGCGATCTCGACGCCGTGGTGGAGCACCTCCTGGTTCACCCACCAGACGACGTCGATGAAGGGCTCCCCCGCGTCGCTGCCGTGCGGGTAGGTGCTGCGGCCCACCTCGTCCAGCTCGGCGTCGCCGGCGCTGACGACTGCCTCGCGCCAGGCCGCCACGGCCCGGCCGAAGCCCGCGACCGCCTCGGCAGCCTGGCCACAGCTGAGGTGCTGGTCGCGGCGCAGGGTGCGCGGTCCCTGAGAGCGCGGCCTGACCGACCAGCAACCGCGGACCGGCTCCCACAGCAGCTCCCCGTCCGACATCGCGTCCACCTGGAGGAGCACGCCGTTCCCGCTGTCGAAGGCCGGACCGGCCATGCGCCGCACGAGGCGGTCACACGCGTGGTCGTCCTGCGCCAGCAGCGACCTCAATCGCTCCGGGACGCTCACGCGCACCAGTCTGGGAGCGCACGGCGCGGCGGGCCCCGCTCGCAGACGAGCACCGAGCACCGAGCACCGAGCACCGAGCACCGAGCACCACGTTCCCGCGGGAACGCGCCGAGCACGAACGGGTGGTGCACCACCAGCGTCCCGTTTGCCGATCTCGGGCCTCGGGCAGCGGGTGCCGGTGCCACGCAAGAAGCAGGCCAACCCCGCCGGGGCGTCGCCCTCCGTCCGCACCCGCCGCATCCGGGAGGTCGCCCGCGAGCTGCTCGGCTTCGAGGAGTTCCGGCCGGGCCAGGAGGAGGCGATGCAGTCGGTCGTCTCCGGGCGCGACACCCTCGCGGTGCTGCCCTCGGGCGCCGGCAAGTCCGCCGTCTACCAGGTCGCCGGACAGGTGTGCGGCGGGCCGGTGCTCGTCGTCTCCCCGCTCATCGCACTGCAGCGCGACCAGGTCGACCGCCTCGACGACCTCGACGGACTCGAGGGGGAGGCCGCCCAGCTCAACTCCGCCCTGTCGGCCGGGGACCAGCGCGCCGCCCTCGAGGGGCTCGCGGACGGAACGGTCCGCCACCTCTTCCTCGCCCCCGAGCAGCTGACCAAGCCCGAGGTCGTCGAGGCGATCGCCGAGGCCCATCCCGTCCTGTTCGTGGTGGACGAGGCGCACTGCGTCTCCGCCTGGGGACACGACTTCCGTCCCGACTACCTGCGGCTGGGCGCCGTCATCGAGCAGCTGGGCCACCCGACGGTGCTCGCGCTGACCGCCACCGCCGCACCACCGGTGCGCGCGGAGATCGTCGAGCGCCTGGGCATGCGCGACGCCC
>DASQNB010000309.1:0-4579 GCA_035645175.1 Geodermatophilus sp. | reverse complement strand
CGAGGTCGAGCACCCGCTCCTCGACCGCCGGCCAGATCGACGACCGCGGCTGGTCGCCCGCCGCCGAGCCGTCGAGCTCGCCGGTGGGCTGGCCCAGGGTGCTCATGTCCTCGACCGGGACGACGACCGAGAGGTCCCACTCCTTGCCCGAGCCGGGCGCGACCACCTCCACCGGCCGGCCGCCGGCGAGGAAGGTGGCGACCTCCTCGATGGGGCGCACCGTCGCCGACAGGCCGATCCGCTGCGCCGGGCGCTCGAGCAGCTCGTCGAGCCGGTCGAGGGTGACCGCCAGGTGTGCGCCGCGCTTGGTGTCGGCCACCGCGTGCACCTCGTCGACGATCACCGTCTCCACGCCCCGCAGCGCCTCCCGCGCCGCGCTGGTCAGCAGCAGGAACAGCGACTCCGGCGTGGTGATGAGGATGTCGGTGGGCCGCTTGGCGAAGGCCCGCCGTTCCTCTGCCGGGGTGTCGCCGGAGCGGGTGCCGACCTGGATCTCCGGGCGGGGCAGGCCCAGCCGGGCCGCGGCCTGGCCGATGCCGGCCAGCGGGGCGCGCAGGTTGCGCTCGACGTCGACGGCCAGCGCCTTGAGCGGGGAGACGTACAGGACCCGGCAGCGGGCCTGCTCGTCGGCCGGTGGCGGGGTGCCGGCCAGCCGGTCCAGCGACCACAGGAAGGCGGCCAGCGTCTTGCCCGAGCCGGTCGGTGCCACGACGAGGGCGTGACCGCCGCTGCTGATGGCCTGCCAGGCGCCCTCCTGCGCGGCGGTGGGCTCGGCGAAGGCGCCGGTGAACCACGCCCGGGTGGGCTCCGAGAACCGGTCGAGGGCGGGCACGGCTCCAGTGTCCACAGGGGGACGACAATCCGCTGGCCTCACCATTCCACCGTCCCCGCCGGACGTGCCGGCCCCGGCGACCGGCCGGCGCGTCAGGCCTTCGGCGCGAACAGCTCCAGCGCGATGCCGTCGGGGTCGCGGAACTCCAGGATGAAGCCGGCGCCGACGTCCTTCACGCCACCGTGCGCGACGCCGCGCTCGTCGAGCACCGTGGCCGCGGCGTCGAGGTCGGCGCGGGAGCCGACGGCGAAGCTGACGTGGTCCAGCCCGGTGCGGTCCTCGTCGAAGCGGTCGGTGCTGACCGGCCGGAGCCCGAGCAGCGAGTCACCCAGCGCGTAGATGACCCCGCCGTAGAGGAAGGACAGCTGCGCGCGGGTCGCCTCGTCGGCGTCGGCGGGCACCTCGAAGGCGACCGGCAGCCCGAACACGTCGTCGTAGAAGGCCCGGGAGCGGTCGATGTCGGTGACGGTCAGCCGGACGTGGGCGAAGGACCTGGTGGGGATGGGCACGATGCGAGCATGCGGCCCGGTCCGCGACCCCGCCCGGCGACCGGTCAGGCGGCCGGGGCGCCGCCGGCGGTCGCCTGACCGGTGACACCGTCGGCCACGCACCCTCGGGGACCGGGAGGCCACCGCATCGACTGCTGCGGGCGCGACCGGCGGCCGAGGTCAGGGGGTCCAGGCCGCGCGTCCGGCACCGGGGTCCCGGCGGCCGCTGCCCGGGCTGTCGGCGGCCGTGTCCGCTGGGTCACACTGCGGGCATGCGCCGCTCGCTGTACGAGGCCGACCACGACGACTTCCGCGAGACGGTCCGGGCATGGGCCGAGAAGAACGTCGTCCCCTTCCACGACCAGTGGGAGCGTGACGGCATCGTCCCGCGCGAGGTGTGGACCTCGGCCGGCGCGCAGGGCCTGCTCGGCACCGACATGGACGAGCAGTACGGCGGCGGGGGCGTGCGCGACTTCCGCTACCAGTCCGTCCTCGACGAGGAGCTCATGCGGATCGGCGCCACCGGGCTCGGCTTCGGGCTGCACAACGACGTCGCCGGGCCCTACCTGCGCGACCTCGGCACCGAGGAGCAGAAGCAGCGCTGGCTGCCCGGCTTCTGCAGCGGCGAGCTGATCACCGCCATCGCCATGACCGAACCGGGAGCCGGCAGCGACCTGCAGGGCATCCGCACGACGGCCCGCCGGGACGGCGACGGCTGGCTGCTCACCGGCTCGAAGACCTTCATCACCAACGGCATCAACGCCGACCTGGTCATCGTGGTCGCGCGGACCGACCCCGACGCACCCGGCTCCCGCGGGCTGAGCCTGCTGGTGGTCGAGCGCGACGTGCCCGGCTTCACCCGCGGCCGGAACCTGGCCAAGATCGGGCTCAAGGCGCAGGACACCGCGGAGCTGTTCTTCGACGGTGTACGGGTGCCGGCCGAGAACCTGCTGGGCACGGAGAACCGCGGCTTCGCGCACCTGATGGAGAACCTGCCGCAGGAGCGGCTGTCGATCGCCGTCGGCGCGGTGGCCGCGGCCGAGACGGTGCTCGCCCAGACCGTCGAGTACGTCACCGGTCGCACCGCCTTCGGCCGGCCGGTGGGCAGCTTCCAGAACAGCCGCTTCGTCCTCGCCGAGCTGCAGACGGAGGTCACCATCGCCCGGACCTTCGTCGACGAGTGCATCCGCCAGCTCGACCGCGGCGAGCTCACCCCGGTGGACGCGGCGATGGCCAAGTACTGGACGACCGAGCTGCAGAACAAGGTCGCCGACCGCTGCCTGCAGCTGCACGGCGGCTACGGCTACATGGACGAGTACCCGGTCTCCAAGGCCTGGCGCGACGCCCGCATCCAGCCGATCTACGGGGGGACCAACGAGATCATGCGCGAGATCGTCGGCCGCTCCCTCGGCCTGTAGGCCGGCCCGGCCGTGACCGTGTGGACCCGGGCCGTGGACCCGGTGGCCGTCCAGCGCCGCACCCTCGGCGTCCTCGCCGGAGGCGTGGCACTCAGCGGGCTGGGCGTGACCGTCGGCATCACCGTCGGCGGGCTGCTGGCCCGCGACGTGGCCGGCTCCGACACCGCGGCCGGCCTCGGCTCGACGGCCGGCGTGCTCGGCGCCGCGGTCGTCGCGGTGCCGCTGGCCCGCATCAGCGACCGCGCCGGCCGGCGGGCCGGGTTGGCGGCCGGTTATGCGGTCGCCGTCCTCGGGGCCCTGGTGACCGTCGTCGCCGCCGTCGTCTCCTCGCTGCCGCTGCTGCTGGCCGGCCTGTTCGCCTTCGGCGCGGCCACGGCGTGCAGCCTGCAGGCGCGCTACGCCGCGGCCGACCTCGCCGTCCCGGAGCAGCGCGGGCGGGCGCTGTCCCTGGTCGTGTGGGCGACCACGGTCGGCTCGGTGCTCGGACCCAACCTCGCCGGCCCCGGTGAGTCGCTCGGAGCCGCCCTCGGCCTGCCGCCGCTCACCGGCGCCTTCGCCATCTCCGTCGCCGTCTTCGCCGTCGTGGCGCTCGGCCTGCTGGTCCTCCTGCGGCCGGACCCCCTGCTGCTCGCCCGCCGGCTGCGCGGCACCGGAGCCGGCACCGGGCGGCCGCGCCGGGCGACCACGGCGGCCGTCCGAGCGGTCTGGACCGACCCCCGCGGCCGGCTCGGCCTCACCGCGGTCGTGGTGTCCCACGCGGTGATGGTCGGCGTCATGGTGATGACGCCGGTGCACATGGGTCACGCCGGCGGGACGACGCTGCGCGTCATCGGCCTGGTCATCAGCGTGCACGTCGCGGGGATGTACCTGTTCTCCCCGCTGGTCGGGCAGCTGGCCGACCGGGCCGGCCGCCGGACCACGGTCGCCGTGGGTGCGGGCCTGCTGCTGGTGGCCGCCACGCTGGCGGGGACGGCACCGCCCGGGGCGGCGGTGCAGCTCGGGGCGGGGCTGCTGCTCCTCGGGCTGGGCTGGTCCTGCGGGCTCATTGCCGGCTCCACGCTCGTCACCGAGGCGGTGGGGGAGGGGCAGCGGCCGGCCGCGCAGGGCGGCACCGACCTGCTGATGGGTCTGGGCGCCGCGGTCGCCGGTGTCGCGGGGGGTCCGCTGCTCGCCCTCGGCGGCTACGGGCTGGTGGCGCTGGTCTCGGCAGCGCTCGTGGTCCCGCTGCTGGTGGTGTGGGTGCGCACCGGCGAGCACGGGCGAGCGGTGGCGTCTCAGCGACCCCGGTAGTTGCGCCAGAGCAGGACGAGGGAGGCCAGCAGGGCCAGCGCGATCCCGATCTCGAGGACGAGGTCCAGGGTGCTGGAGCCGGTGCCGATCACGTCCCCAGCGTAGGAGCCCCCGGGCCGCGCCGGTCCCTCGTGCGCGCGCGCTAGCGTCGTGGACGTGCGTCTGCAGGAGTTCTGGTCCCGGCTGGACGAACAGTTCGGCTCCATGCGCGCCCAGAGCGTGGCCCGCGACCACGTGTTCTCCGCGCTCGGCGGGCGCACCGCGGTCGAGGCGATCGAGGCCGGCCTGCCGCTGCGCCGGGTGTGGCTGGCGATCTGCGAGGACTACGACGTGCCGCGCAAGGAGCGCTGAGTCCGGCGAGCGGCGTGTCGCACTGGCAGTCGAACACACGTTCGGGCTAGATTCGGTGGCGCAGTCCACAGGCCGGGCGTTCCTCCACAGGTCGGCCCGATCCCCCGGAAGTGTCAGACCTCCGCTCTAGCGTCGGCCACCGACCCGCTCGAACACACACTGCACCGCGACTTCCCGAAGGTGAACACCATGGCAACGCT
>DASQNB010000308.1:0-7406 GCA_035645175.1 Geodermatophilus sp. | reverse complement strand
GATGACGAGTCGCTGGGTCGCGCGGGTCATCGCGACATAGCGGTCGACCGCTCCTTCGATGCCCGTGCCGAACGCCTCCGGGTCGATGAGGACGACCAGGTCGAACTCGAGCCCCTTCGACAGCTCCGGGGTCAGCGACCGTACGCGCGACGTCGCCCGGAACGTCGGATCGCCGATGACGCAGGCGATCCCCTCGGCGTGCCCGGCGAGCCAGGCGTCGAGGATCGAGCCCAGATCCGACGCAGGCCCGTGGACGACGGGGACGCCGCTGCTGCGGATGGAGGTCGGCACGTTGGCGTCCGGGAGCACCGCCCGGATGACCGGCTCGGCCTCGGCCATGACCTCTGATGGCGTCCGGTAGTTGATGCACAGGGAGGCCAGCTCGATCCGGTCGAGCCCGATCCGCTCCAGGCGTTCCCGCCACGACTCGGTGAACCCGTGCCTGGCCTGGGCTCGGTCCCCGACGATGGTGAAGCTCCGGGACGGGCAGCGGAGCAGCAGCATCTGCCACTCCGCGTCGGTCAGCTCCTGCGCCTCGTCCACGACGACGTGCGCGAACGGGCCGGCGAGCAGGTCCGGGTCGGTGCCGGGCAGCGCGGCCTCGTCGACCAGGGCGTCCCGGAGATCCCCGTGGCGCAGGCTCTGCACCAGGCCCAGACCGTCGTCGTCGGCCTCGATCAGACGGTCGATGACGTCGGCCATGCGCTCCCGTTCGGCGGCGGCGGCCGCGGCCTGCCGGTTTCTGCGCCGGGACGTCTCCGGGTCCCCGAGGCGCTGCCGGGCGGCGTCCAGGAACGGCAGGTCGGACACCGTCCAGGCCCGGGCGTCCCCGCGCTGCAGCGTGCGCACGTCGTCCGGGCTGAGCCGGGGAGCGCACATCCGCAGGTAGGCGGGCACCGACCACAGGTCTCCGACGACGTCGGTGGCCTCGAGCAGCGGCCACGCCCGGTTGAAGGCCGCGAGCAGTTCCCTGTTCTGCTGCAGCGACTTCCGGAGCAGGTCGGCTTCTTCGTCGCCGTCGTGCTCGTCCTCCAGGATCGAGAGCAGGGACTCCCAGACCTGGTCGCGCGCCTCGTTGTGCGGGGTCCCGGGGTCCGGCGCCTCGAACGCCTCGGCCCAGTCGTCGGCGGTCAGCCGGATGTCGGTCGAGTCGGTCTCCACCGTCATCCCCTTGGCGGGCGGCTCCTCGTAGAACCGGACCGCTGTCTCGATCACCGTTCCCACGTCCATGGAGGACTTCAGGAGGGCCACCTCCGGGTCGCTCTCGATCCCTGCTGCCGCTCCCTCCGGGACGAGGTCCCGCAGGGTGCAGGTCAGCACGCCCTCCTCCCCGAGGCTCGGGAGGACGTCGGCGACGTAGGCCAGATAGGGCTGGTGCGGACCGACGAACAGCACCCCGCCCCGTCGGTGACCGAGGCGGGGGTCGGAGTAGAGGAGGTAGGCGGTGCGGTGCAGGGCGACGACGGTCTTCCCCGTACCCGGGCCGCCGTCGACGACGAGAGCGCCGGCGGATCCCGCGCGGATGATGGCGTCCTGGTCGGCCTGGATGGTGCCGAGCACGTCGCGCATCCGGGCCGACCGGTCGCCGCCCAGGCTGGCGATGAAGGCCGACTGGTCGTCGAGCGCGGCGTGCCCTTCGAACCCCTCCGAGGTGAACACCTCGTCCCAGTAGTCGGTGATCCGGCCGCGGGTCCAGCGGTACCTGCGGCGGCTCGCCAGACCCATCGGGTTGGCGTGGGTCGCGCCGAAGAACGGCTCGGCCGCGGGGGACCGCCAGTCGAGCAGCAGCCGACGACCCGCGCTGTCCGTGAGACCGAGTCGTCCGATGTACACGGGCTCGGGGTCCTCGGTGCTGACGATGCGTCCGAGGCACAGGTCCAGACCGAAGCGACGCAGGGCGCGCAGGCGAGCGGTCGACCGGTGGACCTCCAGGTCCCGGTCCAGCGCCTCCTGACCCGTGCCGCCGGGCGCCCGGCGCTCGGCATCGAGGCGGTCGGACAGGTCGGCGATCGACTGCTCGAGGCTCTCTGCGATAGCCGCGAAGTGCTGCTCGTCGCCGGCGATCAGTGTCGGATCGGCCTTGGCTGCGAGGTGGTCGGGGAGGTCGAACGTGCTGGTGATGAGGGGGGTCACGTCATCATCTCCGATCTGAGGTCCGTGACCTTAGATCGAAATCCTCGCCCTCATGAGGGCGGCCAGAACCTGCTACACATGGAGGTGAGGGAGTCGCTCGCGACCAATACGCGCAGCAGCGCGTCTGCACCGGCGTGACGGACCTGGTGGCCTCGACGAGCAACGGTCCACCTGACCTGCTCGACGCCGACGGAGACGTCGAGGACGCGGCCACTCCCACAGCGAGCCGCCCCGTCGGTTCGGGCCGACGCTGCCGGTTCCGTCGTCTCGACGCGGAACGGCGCCCGGTGGCGGCACCTCTCGGGTCGTCGCCCGATCGTGGCAGCGAGTGGCATCGACGAGTGCCGCTGTCATGATCACCGCCGTGACCAGCCCGAACGTCGTCCTCGAGCTCCGCCCGCCACCCCTCGCCTCCGCCCTGTACTGCGTCTCGCTGGTGGTCGCCGTCGTCCTCGGGGTGGTCGTCCTCACCATCGACGGTTCGCCGCTCTTCACAGCGGTCCTCCTGGCCTTCGTGGTGGGCATCACCGCCTACAACACGGCGGCGGCGCTCAGCCGTGCCCGCGCGCACGCCGACGGCTCGCTGGAGGTGCGCAACCGACTGTCGGTGCGCGGGCTGCAGCGCTCTGACGTCGACCGGGTGATGCTGGGTCGCCAGGGCGGGTTCGGGTCCTCGCGGCGGCTCGAACTGCTCCTCACCGACGGGACGACACTGCCACTGCTCGCCACCGAGACGCCGCCGCTGCCCGGGCAGCGGCGGCGACTGGAGGAGCAGGCCGTGGAGCTGCGCCGCTGGCTGAGCGACAACACCCACCGCTGACGAGACACGCCCCCCTCCCCCGCGGGAACGCGGGCCGAGCGCAGAACCGCCGTACTCCATCGCGGCTGCGCCGGGTCCGGCGACATGGCCGTGACGACGAAGTGGGTCGGGGTCAGACCTCTCGTCCGTGCCCGCCGGCCTCTGTTGCGGAGGTCATGGGACGGCTGGTCGCGTGATGGTCGGTCAGCAAGGCACCCAGCCATAGCCTGGAGGGCGTGCCCACCTGGCCTCCGCATCGTTCCTTGCCGCACGCGCGCATCCCGGAGCGGGCCTGGCGGGCGATCGCGGGGACCGACCCGCCGACCGCGCCGATCGGCCTGCGGGCCCAGCCCAGCCGGATGGACGACCTCACCGCGCACGCCGCGCTGGGGCTGGCCCTGCGTATCGGGGCGTCCATGCTCGCCGTCGGGGCCCCCTCGGCCGACGTGACCGCGACGGTGCTGCGGGTCGCCGCCGCCTACGGGCTCGCCAGCTGCCAGGTCGACATCACGTTCACCTCCATCACGGTCAGCTTCGACCGGGAGGACGCGGTGCCGCTCACCGCGATGCGGATCGTGCGCATGAGCCGGGTCGACTACACCCGCCTGCAGGGGATCAACGACCTGGCCCGTGCGATCGGCGCGGGCGACCTCGACGTCGAGGAGGCGCACCGCCGGTTGGACCGCGTGGTCTCGGCACCGGCCACCTACCGCCGGACCGTGAACGCGCTGGGCTGGGCGGGCGTGGCCGGTTGCTTCGGACTCGTCCTCGGCGGCGGGTGGCTGGAGGCACTGATCGCGGCGCTGACCACCGCCCTGATCGAGCAGGTGCTGCGCGTCCTCACCCGGCGGAGCCTGCCGCTGTTCTTCCAACAGGCGGCCGGGGCCGCGCTGGCCACCGGGGTCGCCGTCCTCCTGCTCGCGTGGGACGTCGACGTCCGGACCTCCCTGGTCGTCGCCGCCGGCATCGTCGTGCTCCTGGCCGGACTGTCCCTGGTGAGCGCCGCCCAGGACGCGATCAGCGGGTTCCCGGTGACCGCCGGGGCGCGGGCCTTCGAGGTGGTGACGCTGACCGCCGGCATCGTCGTGGGCATCGCCGGCGTGCTCGACCTGGCCCAGCGCGCCCAGCTCCCGCTGACCGTCGTCGACACCTCGCCCTCCCCGGTGCCCTTCACCGTCGCGCTGGCCGCGTCGGCCGGGATCGCCGGGTTCTGGGCCCTGGCCAGCCATGCCCGGCCGCGCGCCGTCGGCCTCGCCGCGATGGCCGGAGCGCTGGCCTGGACGACGTTCTGGGCGACCAGCGGACCGGGTGCCGGTCCCGCGCTGGCCAGCGGGGTCGCGGCCGTCGTGCTCGGGTTCTGCGGCGAGGTGCTGACCGAGCGGCTCCGGGTTCCGTCGCAGCTCGTCGCCGTCTGCGGCATCGTCCCCCTGCTGCCGGGGCTGGCGATCTACCACGGCCTGTTCGCGATCGTCGTCGACGCCGACATCGAAGGCGGGCTCACCGCCCTCGTCGGGGCCGCCGCCGTCGGGCTCGCCCTCGCCGCCGGCGTCACGCTGGGCGAGTACCTCGGCAGGCCGCTCAGCGGCGAGCGGGACCGCTACGACGAGCGCGTCCGCCGTCGGGCCATGACCACCGACTGAGCTGCTCGCCGGTCGTGCTGCGGCACCGCGGACCCGTCCTCGCGCACACTCGTCGAGAACGTGCTCGTGGCAACCGCTGGGTGGCGGCCGCCGACCGCACACGATCACCGGCTGGAGCTCAGCCTCGGCCGCGAGGACACAGACTGCGAGAGCGGGGACGAGCGGGATGGACGTGCGGGCGGTGGAGCCGGAGCGCGCTGGGAACTCCGCTGCCGGACCAACGGGGTTGTCCCAGCGGGAGGCGGAGGTCCGGCGTCGGCGCGGGGAGGGCAACACCGCCGTCAGCGGATCGGCGCGCGGCTATGCGCGGATCCTGCGCACCAACGTCTTCTCCTTCTTCAACCTCATCCTGTTCACCATCGGCGTTGCGCTGCTCGCCCTGGGCCGCTGGAACGACGCATTCGTCAGCGTCGGCCTCGGCCTGGTCAACGCGGCCATCAGCGCGGTCCAGGAGATCCGGGCCAAACGGCAGCTGGACCGGCTGCAGCTGCTCGACCGCAGCACGGTCACCGTGGTCCGCGACGGCCGGGACGTCCAGGTCGCGCCGGAGGAGGTCGTCCGAGGCGACGTGCTGCGGGTGCGCCCCGGCGAGCAGATCGTCGTGGACGGGCCCGTGCTCGACGGCGGTCGCGTCGAGGTCGACGAGTCCCTGCTGACCGGCGAGTCGGACCCGCTGGTGAAGCACCCCGGCGAGGACCTGCTGTCGGGCAGCTTCTGCGTCGGCGGGGAGGGCCACCAGCTGGCCCGGGACGTCGGCGCGGCCAGCTACGCCAGCCGGCTGACCGCCGACGCCCGTCAGGCCTCCACCGACACGACGCCGTTGCAGGCCCAGATCCAGTTCGTCGTCCGGCTGGTGATGCTGCTGGTCGCGCTGATGAGCGCGACGATCATGGTCCAGGCCGCACTCGAGGGGTTCTCCCTCGTTCGGGTCGTGCAGACGACCGCGGTGCTGTCCGGGCTGGTCCCCTACGGCCTGTTCTTCCTCGTCGCCGTGGCCTACACCGTCGGCGCCGCGAAGAGCGCGCGGGACGGCGCCCTGGTGCAGCGCGTCAACGCCATCGAGTCGGTCAGCAACGTCGACGTCGTCTGCACCGACAAGACCGGCACGCTCACCACCGGCCGGCTGACCCTCGCGCAGGTCCAACCGGTCGGCCCGTTGGACGCCGCGGCGGCCGCACGGCTGGTCGGCTCGATGGCCCGCAGCGCCGCGCCGGCCAACCTGACCACCGCGGCACTGGCCGCCGCCCTGCCCGGCAAGCCGTGGCCGGTGCGCGAGGAGATCCCCTTCTCGTCGTCGCTGCGGTGGAGCGCCCAGCGCACCGACGACGGGGTGTACGTCCTCGGCGCGCCTGCGACCCTGGCCCCGCAGCTGTCCGGCGCCCCGCTCGGCGAGACCGTGACGGCGCAGACCGCCCAGGGCCTGCGCGTCCTCGTCGTCGCCCACGCGCTCGACGCGGGAGCACCGCTGCGGGACGCCGCGGGGCGCCCGCAGCTGCCCGCCCTCCAAGCGGTCGCCGTGGTCGCCCTCGCCGACGAGCTGCGGGCCGACGTGACCGCGACGCTGGCGCGCTTCACCGCGGACGGGATCGCCGTCAAGGTCATCTCGGGTGACGACCCGGGCACGGTCGCCGCGCTGGCCCGACAGGCCGGGCTGGAGGCCGGGCAGCCGGTCCGCGGCGCCGACCTCGACGCCCTCTCCGACCCGGAGCTCGACCGGGTCGCCGCGGGGACCACGGTGTTCGGCCGCATCGCCCCGGAGCAGAAGGAACGGCTGGTCGACTCGCTGCGCCGGCAGGGCCGCTACGTCGCGATGATCGGGGACGGCGTCAACGACGCCCGCGCGCTCAAGCGGGCACAGGTCGGCGTCGCGATGAAGAGCGGCAGCGCGGTCGCCCGCGACGTCGCCGACATCGTGCTGACCGACGACTCCCTGGCCGCCCTCTCCCCCGCCCAGCACGAGGGCCGGCGGATCATCAACGGGATCGGGACCTCGATGCAGGTCTTCCTCGCCCGGGTCGGGACGCAGGGCCTGGTCATCCTCGCGGTCACCATGCTCGGCCTGGGGTTCCCGTACGCGCCGGCGCAGGTGGGGCTCACCCTGCTCACCGTCGGGGTCCCGACGCTGTTCCTGACGACGTGGGCCCGCCCCACACCACCGGACCCCCACCTGCTGGCCACCCTGGGGCGGTTCGTCGTCCCGGCCGCGGTGGTCACGGCGGCCGGCGGTGTCGGGGTGTACGCCTACCTCTACACCGACCTCGTCCAGGCGCTGGACGACCCCGGGTTCCCCCAGTTCGCCGTCACCGAGTTCGAGCAGTACACCGGGCTGTCGTCGGACGACGTCGGGTTCGCCGAGGCGGCGGCCACGCTCGGTGCCCAGACCGGCCTGTCGACGTTCGTCTCGTTCGCCGCGTTCCTGCTGATCCTGTTCCTGAAGCCACCGTCCCGGCTCTTCGCGTCGTGGACGCGGCCCGACGGGGACAGGCGCCCGGCCGTCCTCGTCGCCGTGCTGGTGGTCGCGTTCAGTGGCGGGTTGTTCGTCCCGTGGTTCACCGACTACTTCGGCCTCACCGACGCCGCGGAACCGGTGTTCACGGCGGTTCTCCCGGCGCTCGTCGCCTGGTTCCTCGTCCTCAGCCTGGTGTACCGGTTCTGCCTGCTCGAACGCGCCCTCGGCCTGCGCGACCTGAGAGGAGCGGGCGCGTCCCCACGCTGACCGGAGACCACACCGGCGGGCCGTCGAGCCCACCCGGTCGGCGCGCTGTCCATCCAGCCGGCACGGGTCTGTCTCTGCCTCTCCGGTGCACACTCCGCCTGGCGGTCGGGTGACGGGC
>DASQNB010000307.1:0-3441 GCA_035645175.1 Geodermatophilus sp. | reverse complement strand
GCCCTTCACCGAGCGCTGCATGTCGGTGACCTCCTCGGGCCGCTCGTCGACGAGGACGACCATGAGGTGGCACTCGGGGTTGTTCGTCGTGATCGCGTTGGCGATCGACTGCAGCACCATCGTCTTGCCGGCCTTGGGCGGGCTGACGATCAGCGCGCGCTGCCCCTTGCCGATCGGCATGACCAGGTCCATGACGCGGGTGGTCAGCTGGTGCGGCTCGGTCTCCAGCCGCAGGCGCTCCTGCGGGTAGAGCGGGGTCAGCTTGGTGAAGTCCGGCCGGTTGCGGGCCTGGTCGGGCTCGAGGCCGTTGACCGAGTCGAGCCGGACCAGCGCGTTGTACTTGTCCTTGCGCTCGCCCTCGCGGGGCTGGCGGACGGCGCCGGTGATCGCGTCACCGCGGCGCAGGCCGTAGCGGCGCACCTGCGACAGGGAGACGTAGACGTCGTTCGGGCCGGTCAGGTAGCCGGAGGTGCGGACGAACGCGTAGTTGTCCAGCACGTCGAGGATGCCGGCGACCGGCAGCAGGACGTCGTCCTCGCTGACGGTCGGCTCGCCCTGGTCGAACCGCTCCCGGCCTCCGGCATTGCTGCCGCGGCGGTTGCGGTCCCGGTAGCGGCGACCGCGGCGGCCGCGGCCACCCTCGAAGTCGTCGTCGTCCTCGTCGTTGCGGTTGTCGTTGCGGTCGTTGCCGCGCTCGGTGCGGTTGTCGGTCCGGTTGTCCGGCCGACCGCCCCGCTCGCCACGGTCGGGCCCGCGGTTGCCGTCCCGCTCGCCGCGGCCGTCGCGCTCACCGCGCTCGGTGCGGTCGCCGCGCTCGGTGCGGTCGCGCTCGCCACGGTTGCCGCGCTCGGCACGCTCGCCGCCGTCGCGCTCGCGGTCGCCGCGGTTCCCGCGCTCGCCGCCGTCGCGCTCGCCGCGGTTGCGGCCACGGTCGCGGTTGCGCTGCGGGCGGTCGCCCTCGGCGCGCTCGCCGTCGGTCCGCTCGCCGTCGGGTCGCTCGTCGTCGGTCCGCTCCCGGGTCGGGGCCGCAGTGTCGTCGACGGTGTCGGCGGCGGGGGCCTCGGCCCGCGGCTCGGGCGCCGCGGTGGCGGTGGTACCGGCCCCGGCGGTGTCGTCGGTGGGGCCCTCGGCCGTCGGCGAGCCGGCGGGGCGGCTGGCCCCGCGGCGACGCCGGGGCGCGGCCTCGGCGCCGCCCTCGGCCGGCGCGGTGACCGGTCCGCCGTTGGCGCCCCCGCTGACGGGGGCCTCGACCGGGGTCGCCGTGGCGGCTGCCGGACGGGGGGCCTCGGCCTCACGGGCCGCCGGGATGGCGGAGGGCCCGTCGGTCGGCGCGGCCGAGCCGTCGCCGCCCACCTGGCGGGCGGAGATGGCGGCGACCAGGTCGCCCTTGCGCATCCGGCCGGTCCCGGAGATGCCGAGCTCGGCGGCCAGTCGCTGCAGCTCGGGCAGCAGCATGCCGGAGAGCCCGCTGCCGCGGCGACGGGTGCGTCCCGTCGTCCCAGAAGCGGCAGATGCCTCGTCGGTGGTCGCGCCCTGCGGCGCGGTGACGAGGTCGGTGGTCTCGCTCACGTACAGGTCCTTCCCTGCGGAGACCTGCGCCTACCAGCGCAGGGGGTGACCCGGTCCCTCCCCCGCCCGATCCTTGAGCGGACATGCGGGAGAGACGAGATCGAGTGGGTGCGGAGCGGTTCCTGCGGCGACGGACATCAGATCGTCTGCAACGCCCCGCGCGAGGCTCGCCCGACTGGGCGGCTACGCCGTGAGCCTAGTTCGCGCTCACGGCGTCGACAACACTGGTGAGTACCGGTGTGTTCCTCGTTATCGAGACGATACCCGCTGGACGGGCCTGGTGACGCGTGCACCCCGCGAATCGACACCCAACGGGAGGACGGTCCACCCCGGAGGAGTGAGATCGGCCACCTCCCGCACCCGGACGGCGGTGTCCGTGGCGCCCGGCAGGTCGTCGGGGTGGCGGCGGGTGAGCACCAGCAGGCTCGGTCCCGCACCGGAGACGACGGCGGCGTGCCCGGCCGCACGCAGCCGCTCGAGCAGCCGCGCCGAGTCCGGCATCGCCGTGGCACGCTGGCGCTGGTGCAGCCGGTCCTCCGTGGCCTCCAGCAACAGGCCCGGCTCGCGGGTCAGCGCGTGCACCAGCAGGGCCGCCCGCCCGGCGGTGAAGGTCGCGTCGGCGTGCGGGACCACGTCGGGTAGCAGCCCGCGGGCGACGGACGTGGACAGCGTGGCGTCGGGGACCAGCACCACCGGCAGCACGTCACCCTCGACCTCGAGGCTGTCGGCCGACGCGCCGGCGTCGGTGGTCCAGGACAGGGTCAGGCCGCCGAGCAGGCACGCGGCCACGTTGTCGGGATGGCCCTCCATCGTCGTGGTCAGCCGGAGGACGGCGTCCAGGTCGATCGTCCCGATGTCCGGGCACAGGGCCCAGGCGGCCATGGCCCCGGCGACCACGGCGGCGGCCGACGAGCCCATCCCCCTCCCCTGCGGGATGCCGTTCTCGGCGACGACCCGCAGTCCCGGCGGCGTCCAGCCGAGCTCGTCGCAGGCCGCCCGGAAGGCGCGGACCACCAGGTGCGACTCGTCGGTCGGCAGGTCGCCGGCGCCGACCCCGCGCACCTCGACCTGGAGCCCCTCCGGCACGACGCCGAACTCCAGGACGTCGTGGCGGGTCAGCGCCAGGCCCGCGCAGTCGAAGGCCGGGCCCAGATTGGCGCTGGTGGCCGGCACCTGGACCTGCACCGCGGCCGCGTCCAGGGTCGGCCCCCTGCCGGGTCCCGCCGCGGCCCCGTCCCGGCGGCCCTCCTGCAGGGTCCCGCCGCGAGCCTGCGAGGGGCGGGGGGCAGGAGGGTCCTTCTGCTGAGCTGGCGAAGGGTGGGGAGGACGGGGTCCTTCCACGGTGGGGGGCAGGGGGTCCTTCTCCGAGCGGAGGGGAGGACGTGGTCCTTCCACCGTCACCTACAGGCCCAGCTTCGCGGCGGCGATCGCGGCGTCGACCGGCACCGTCACCGGGGCCGGCGCGCCGGAGATCGCCCACTCCGGGTCCTTGAGGCCGTTGCCGGTCACCGTGCAGACCACCCGCTGCCCGGGCTCGAGCCCCCCGGCCTCGGCGACCTGCAGCAGCCCGGCGACCGAGGCCGCCGACGCCGGCTCGACGAACACGGCCTCGGTGCGGGCCAGCAGCCGGTAGGCGGCGAGGATGGCGCGGTCGGTCACCGCGTCGATCCGCCCGCCGGACTCGTCGCGGGCGGCCAGCGCCCTGGTCCACGACGCGGGGTTGCCGATCCGGATGGCGGTAGCGATGGTCTGCGGCTGCTCCACGACCTGGCCGGTGACGATCGGCGCGGCGCCGGCGGCCTGGAAGCCCCACATCCGCGGCGTCCTCGACGCGGTGCCGTCGGCGGCGTACTCCCGGTAGCCCTGCCAGTA
>DASQNB010000306.1:0-3023 GCA_035645175.1 Geodermatophilus sp. | reverse complement strand
CGCCGCCGTGCGAGCATCCAGGGCGTGCTGTGGCGGGGGCGGTCCGAGCTGCCCCGTGAGGTCGGGATCCTCGCCGTCGTCGCCTTCGTCGTCGCGCTCGGCTTCGGCATCGTCGCGCCGGCGATCCCGCTGTTCGCCCGGTCCTTCGGCGTCGGGACGACGGCCGTCGGGCTCGCGGTCAGCGCCTTCGCGTTCTTCCGCTTCGTCTCGGCCTTCGGCGGCGGCTCGCTGGTCGAGCGGTTCGGCGAGCGGACGGTCCTGTCGACCGGCCTGGTCGTCGTCGCGGTCACCACGGGCCTGGCCGGCCTGGCGTCGTCCTTCCCGCTGTTCCTGGTCCTGCGCGCGGCCGGTGGCGTGGGCAGTGCCATGTTCACCGTCGCGGCGCTGTCGCTGCTGCTGCGGGTCGCCCCGCCGTCGCACCGCGGCCGCGCCGCTGCGACGTGGCAGGGCGGGTTCATCCTCGGCGGCATCGCGGGCCCTGCAGCCGGCGGCCTGCTCGCCGAGCTCTCGCCCCGCCTGCCGTTCTTCCTCTACGCCGGGTTCCTGCTCCTGGCCGGCTCGGTCGCCATGGTGCTGCTGCGTCCGGCCGCGACCACGCAGCGCTCGTCAGCACCCGCCGGAACGGGGCCCGACCTCGCTCCCGACCCCGTCGGACTGCGCACGGCGCTGCGGTCGCGGGTGTACCTGGCCGCGTTGGTGGCCAACCTCGGCGTCGGCTGGTTCCTCTTCGGCGTCCGCAACTCGCTGGTGCCCCTGTACGTCACCGAGGAGCTGGGCCGCACCGTCGCCTGGGCCGGCGCCGGGCTGCTCGCCGGCTCGGCGGCCCAGGCGTTCGGCCTCCTGCGCTCCGGCCGCCTGGCCGACACCTGGGGACGGCGTCCCGCACTGGTCCTCGGCGCCTCCCTGGCCACGGCGTCGACCGCCGCGCTGGTCCTCCCGCCGGCCCTGTGGGTCTTCCTGCTGTCGATGGCGACCTTCGGGCTGGGCGCCTCGTTCCTCGCCAGCGTGCCGGCGGCGCTGGTCGCCGACGTCAGCCCCGCCCGCGGCGGCCGGGTGGTCGCGGTGTTCCAGATGTCGGCCGACCTCGGCGCCATCATCGGGCCGCTGGCGGCCGGATGGCTCACCGACGTCGCCTCGTACCAGGCGGCCTTCGCCGTCACGACCGCGGTGCTGGCCGCCGGGCTCGGCGCAGCCCTCGCCCTCCCGCGGCCCGGGCGACCGGCCGCCGCAGGGTAGGACGGGGACCACACGACGGCCCGCGGCCGTTCCCGAGCCGTCGTCAGCGCGGGCGAGGCGCCTCGGGGGTCAGGTCGTCCGGCGCGGTGTTCGCCCCGCACAGCACCGCGGCCACGCGCTCGCCGCGCTCGGGCACGTAGGCGCCGGACCGGAGGGCCGCGACCACGCTCGCGGCGCCGTGCTCGACCACCAGCCGGTGCTGCTCCCACAGGGTGCGCCGGGCGGTGACCACGTCGACGTCGCCCACCAGCACCGAGCGGACGCCGGTGCGCCCCGCCACCGACCAGGCGATCGAGCCGAGCCGGGTGGCACCGAGGGAGTCGGCTGCGACACCGGACACCGGCACGTCGACCGGCTCCCCGGCGGCCAGCGCGGCCGCGAACGTCGGCACCGTGCCCGGCTCCACGCCGACGACGCGGGCACGGCCCTCCAGTGCTGCGGCGACCCCGGCCATCAGCCCGCCTCCGCCGACCGCCACGAGCACCGTGTCGACCGCGCCGTCCAGCTGGTCGAGCAGCTCCAGCGCGAGCGTGCCCTGGCCGGCGCAGATCTCGGGCTGGTCGTAGGCGTGGCAGAACAGCGCGCCGGTCTCCTCGGCGTCGGTGACCGCGGCCTCGTGGGCCAGCGCGTACCGGTCGCCGACCTGGACGACGTCCGCGCCGAGCTCCCGCAGCCGCGCCACCTTCACCGCGGGCGCCGTCGTCGGCACGTACACCCGGGCCGCCGCGCCCAGCCGGGCCGCGGCGTAGGCCACCGCCAGTCCGGCGTTGCCCCCGGACGCGGCCACCACGCCCGCCGCGCCCAGCTCCCCGCGCTCGGCCGCCGTCAGCACCCGGTTGAGCGCACCGCGGGCCTTGAACGACCCGGTGTGCTGCAGCTGCTCGAGCTTGAGCGCCATCGGGGCGTCCGGGACGAGGTCACCGGCCGCCACGACGGTGACCGGCGTCCGGCGCACGAGTCCGGCGGTGCGCTGCCGGGCCGCCTCGACGTCGTCCCTGGTGATCACGCCGTCCACGGTACGGAGAGCGGCCGTCGCCGAGTGGCACAGTGCCCGGGTGAGCACCGGTGACCTCGACGTCCTCCTCGCCCGGCTCGCCCCCGAGGTCGCCGACCTGGTGCGGGAGGCCGACGCACTGGTGCACGAGGTCGACCCGGATGTCGTCCGGGTGGTGTGGCCGCACCAGGGCACGGTCGGCTACGGCGTCGGCCCGGCCAAGAACAGCGAGCACTACGCCTACCTGGCGACGTTCGCCCGGCACCTGAACCTCGGCTTCAACCACGGCGCGTCCCTCGACCCCAGGGGCCTGCTCGAGGGCACCGGCAAGGCGTTCCGCAAGCTGACCGTGCGCAGCGCCGACGACCTCCGCGACCCGCGGCTGGTCCCGCTGCTGCGCACCGCGCGCGCCGAGCGGCTGACCGCACTGGGCCGGGCGTGAGCACGCCGATGGACGCCGGCGCCCGGTCCACGAGGACCGGGCGGCCGCCGTCTGTCGCTGAACGTCACCGGCGCGGAACGCCCGGGCAACAGCCGTCCACCAGCGTCTCCGGCGTCCGATGTCACCGACGCAGACCCGGGGGACGGCCATGGCCCGCAGCGAGCTCGACACCGCACCGACACCGGCTCCACCCACGGACACGGCGACACGGGAGACGCTCGAGGACTACACGCTGCGCTTCGCCCCGCGCAGCTACCGGAAGTGGTCGACCGGGGTGGTGGCGACCTCCGCGCTCGGCGGCATCGCCTACCTCGCCGACTTCGCGATCGGCGCCAACATCGGCATCAGCTA
>DASQNB010000305.1:0-5327 GCA_035645175.1 Geodermatophilus sp. | reverse complement strand
AGGAGTCGCAGGCCGGTCTGCCGGTCGAACTCGCGGATGCGCACGCCCTCCTGGGAGGCGTCGGTGACGACGACCTTCCGGAACCGGGAGACGTGCCACCACTGCGAGTCGTCGAGCGAGACGTTCGCCGCGCCGGTGGTGCGGCCGGTCAGCTGCCAGAGGATCCGCTTGGCCAGCACGGCCTTGAGCATCGACGGGTGCGGGTCGGCGCGCACGGTCTTCTCGCCGCGCAGCGTCGTCCCGGGGACGTCGGACGCGGGGTACCGGACCGTCTCGGGGTAGGCCCGGCGCAGCTCGCGGACCTCGGCCAGGGCCCTCTTGCCGCCGTCGCGCAGCAGCTCGGGGCCGGCGAGGAAGTCCTCGACGCCCTTGATCGCGGTGGCCGCCAGGCCGTACTGCATCGCGGTCACGTAGGCCACGATCCGGCCGAGCAGCACCCGGCCCAGCCCCGGGCCGGAGAAGCCCGAGTGCAGGGCGGCGGTGATCAGGCTGTTGCGGACGCTGAAGTACCGGGACCAGTCGTCCTGGTCCTTCCAGGTGAAGTCGGCGTGCCAGACGCCGGCGCCGGGGAGGGTGACCGTGGTGAACCCGTTCTCGCGGGCCCGGTGGCCGTACTCGATGTCGTCCCACTGGAAGAACACCGGCAGGGGGTAGCCGGTCGCCGAGACGATCTCCGAGGGGAGGATGGCGCTCCACCAGGCGTTGTAGACCGCGTCGACGCGCACCTCCTGGTTCTCCTCGGTCATGTCCTCGTTCCACAGCGCGCCGTCCACGACCTTGCCGGCCTCGAGCGTGCTGAGGTCGGCGTACTCCGCGCCGGTGTGCAGCCGCTTGGGGTGCAGCGCGTAGAGCATCTGCGCGCCCACGATGATCGGCTGCCGGGCGGAGTTGGCGAACGCGGTCAGCCGGATGATCGACTCGGGCTCGAGGACGATGTCGTCGTCCATGAACAGGATGTTGGCGTGGTGCTCGGACTCCACCTCGGCGATCTCGTACATGCCGCGGGTGAAGCCCCCGGCACCGCCGAGGTTGGCCTGGGTGATGTAGCGCAGCCGGCCGGCGAGGTCGGCCTGGATCTGCTCGAACTCGGGCTGGGCGGAGACCCGCTTGTCGCCCTGGTCGATGACGTAGACCATGTCGAGCCCGTCGAGCGCCGGCAGGTCGGCGGCCAGCGCCTGCAGGGTCTTGACGCAGTCCGTCGGCCGGTTGTGGGTGCAGATCACGACCGCGGTCTTCCGCGGCCGGGGCGGGTGCGGGATCGTCCAGCGCGCGTCGGAGATGCCGAGCTTGCCCTCGCCGGCCCGGAAGTCGGCCCAGATCCCCCCGCCGTCGACGAACTTGTCGATGGCCACGGTGAGCCGCACGCGGCCCTGGCCGTCGAGCTCCTGCCCGCCCACGGTCCGCTCCTCCCCGGCGAAGTCGCTGGCGAACAGCTCGACCACGCCCTCGCCGGAGAACTCCGCCTCGAACGTCACCTCGGTGACGCCGGTCCAGCGCTGCCAGTAGGAGGCGGGGACCCGGCCGAAGTAGGTGTTCGTGGTGAGCGCGGAGTGCGGGTCCAGCGTGAAGGCGGTGCGCTCCAGGTGGACGCGGCCCTGGACGCGCTTGGCGTAGAGCTCGGCCGGCAGCCCGAGGGCCGGCGGCAGGGTCAGCACCCGCTGCGCCAGGCTGGCGGTGTCCGGCTGCTCGTGCGCGGCTGCGGGCTCGGCGGAGGTGGTGGTCATTGGGATGTGCAGTCCTCAGGACGACGGCAAGTACGGGGCCGGTCCGCTCGGGAACTGGACCCTGGCGCGGACAACCCACCGGACGCACCGAGGACTGGCCCCGGACCGGTTCGATGTCGGCAGCATAGCCGCGCGGCCCGGTCGCGGCCCGGCACCGGCGGTCGCAGGACCCCATGCACCACATCCCTCCCGGGAGGGCCGGCCGGCCCCAGGCGAACCCGTCCGTCGCCGTCGCCCCGGCGGCACCGGGGCCGAAGCGCAGACGCGCGACGGCGGCCGCCGGCCCCGGGGGGGGGACCGGCGGCCGCCGTCGTGTGCGGATCAGTTGCGGTGCGCGCTGACCTCCCCGTCGGCGGCGACCAGCAGGTAGCCGCCCTGGAAGTCGGTCCGGCGGCCACCGGCCACGGCGCGGGTGTCGCGCGTCGGGAACCCGAGGTAGGAGGTCGGACCGCCCAGGTCGGCGTAGGCCTCCGCTGCCGGACTCTCGACCACGCGGGGCCCAGTCGTTGGGAACCACCAGATCGCCCCGCCCTGCAGTTCGGCCTTGGCGCCGCCGGCTGCCGAGACCTCGTCGGTCGTCGGGAAGCCGAGTACCGCCGGCCCGCCTGCGGCCACGTAGTGCCTCGCGATGGCGCCGCGCAGGACCTTGGCCCCGGTGGACGACGACCACCAGATCGTGCCGTTGCGGAAGGTGGTCAGGCTCCCGCCCGGCACCGCGGTGTCGTCCCCGGTCGGGTAGCCGAGGCCCCCCGCCTCTCCCCCGAGCTGACGCCAGCGCGCCAGGATCTGGCCGCGGACGACGTGCGCCCCGGTCGCCTGCGACCAGTAGATCGCCCCGCCCTGCAACTCCGCCCTGGCACCACCCTCGGCCGCCGTGACCTCCGTCGTCGGGAAGCCGAGCACCTGCGGCCCGCCGTGAGCCACGTAGCGCCGCAGGATCACGCCGTGCAACACCTTGGCCCCGGTCGACGACGACCAGTAGACCGTTCCGCCGCTGAAGGTGGTCAGGTACCCGCCGGGTACCGCGGTGTCGTCCCCGGTCGGGTAGCCGAGACGTCCCGTCTCCGCGCCGAGCTGACGCCAGCGGGCCCGGATCTCGCCGCGGACCACGTGCGCTCCGGTCGCCTCCGACCAGTAGATGGCGCCGCCCTGCAGCTCGGCCTTGGCGCCGCCGCCGGCCGCCGCGCCCTCGTCCGCGGTCGGGAAGCCCAGCACGCTCGGCCCACCGGAGGCCACGTAGCGCCGCAGGATCGCGCCACGCAGCACCTTCGCCCCGGTCGACTTCGACCAGTAGAGCGACCCGCCGCTGAAGGTGGTCAGGTAGCCGCCGCGGGGTGTGGCCGCGTCATCGCCGGTCGGGTAGCCCAGACGCCCCGTCTCCGCACCGAGCTGACGCCAGCGCGCCAGGATGTCCCCGCGCACGACGTGCGCCCCGGTCGCGGACGACCAGAAGACAGCCCCGCCCTGCAGCTCGGCCTTCCGGCCGCCCCCGGCCGCCGCGACGTCGTGCGTCGTGGGGAAGCCGAGCACCTGCGGTCCGCCGTGGGTGAGATAGCGCTCCAGGACCGCCCCGCGCAGGACCTTGGCCCCCGTGGACGACGACCAGTAGACGTGCCCCTGCTCGAAGGTGGTCCGGGAGCCCGACGCGATGGCGGAGTCATCACCGGTCGGGTAGCCGAGCGACCCGGACTCAGCACCCCACTGCCGCCACTTCCTGAGGATGGCCCCGCGGACGACGTGCGCGCCGGTGGGCTGCGACCAGTAGATCGCCCCGCCGGTGAGGTCGACGGCCGCACCGCCGCGCACCCCGCGCTCGTCGGCGACGGGGAAGCCGAGCGCCTCCGGACCGCCGGCGGCCTCGTAGCGCTCCAGCAGCGCGCCGCGCACCATCCGGGCGCCGGTGGGGGCCGACCAGTAGAGCGTGCCGCCCTGGAAGCGGGTGCGGTAGCCGCCGGGGACGGCCTCGTCCCCACCGACCGGGTAGCCAAGCACACCGGCCTGGGCGCCCTTGGCCCGCCAGGCGGCGAGGAGGGCGCCGCGCACCTCGCGGGCGCCGGTGGCCTGCGACCAGTAGATCGCCCCGCCCTGGAAGTCGGTGTAGTACCCCGGGTTGACCGTCGCTGCGGTGTCGTCACCGGTCGGGTAGCCGAGGAGACCCGGGCCGCCCAGGGACAGGTATCGCTGCAGGATCGCGCCGCGGACGACGTGGGGGCCGGTGTCCCGGGACCAGAAGATCGTGCCGCCCTGGTATGTGCGGTAGCACCCGCCGTGGGGCAGGTCGCAGGTCACCTCGGACGTCGGGCCGCCCAGGTCGACTCCGGAGGCGCGGAGGTGCACGTACTTGTCGTTGATGGACGCCGGGCCGGACTGCGTGCTGCCGAACCAGTCGGTGAAGTAGCTGAAGAAGTTGCGGTTGCCGTACGCGGAGCAGCCGTCCCCGGTGCCGTAGCCGGCTCGGAGAGCAGCCTCGTTGGGCGTGTAGGGGGTGTAGTTGTACAGCCCGGCGGTGGCCTGGTTCTGGATGTAGACCGGCACGCTGCCGCAGGCGGAGTTCGGGTGGTACCGGACGTTGTTGGTCACGCCGGCCCGGTGACCGAAGGACCCCGGGTGGGCCCGGTAGTACTGGAAGCGGTGGGCCGCGCTGTAGAGCTGGTTGTAGAACCCGTAGTACTGGGCGTCACAGGGGGCGGTGTCCGGGCAGCCGTAGCCCACCGCCTTGCGGAGCTTGCCCTCCGTCGGATCCGAGGTCCGGACGAGGCCCTGCTCCTTCTGCAGCAGCACCAGGAGCACCTGCGGGTTGATGCCGCAGGCGCGGCTGACCTCGGCGATGATCTGAGCGGCCGTCTCCCCCGCCCGGCCCGTGTAGGTCGTGCAGTACTGGTCGGCGGCGCGGGTCCAGGTGTCCTGGCGCAGGTTCTTCAGGCACAGGTTGCTCGTGCACTCGCTGCCCTTGGTGACGAGGAAGGCCTGGACCGCCGCGGCGTCCATCGTGCGCGCGTTGTAGAAGATGTCGTCGTCGACGATGTTGCCCGGGTCGAAGAGCCGCAGGTCGGCCGACTCGGTGAGGTCGGGCCGCTGCGGCGCGGAGCCGGCGGCGAAGACGAACGCCAGTCCCAGGGCGATCAGGCAGGTGAGGACCAGTCGCAGGCGGGGCCTCACGGCACCTCGACCTCGACGGCGGCGGACTCTCCGACCGACGTCTCGGAGGTGTAGGTGAGCACCGCCTCCCACGTACCGGAGGTCAGCGCGTCGCCGCCGACCCGCACCTCACCGCAGTCGGTCGTGGCCGCACTCGGCGTGCCGAGTGCCTCGCCGCGGAGAGCCACGCCGTCGCGGCGGAGGACCAGCGTGCAGGTGGCGTCGACCTCGACGACGTCGGCGGCGTACCCGCCGGCGACGACGGCCGGACCGGTGGGGTCGTAGCCGGTGTAGGTGAGCGAGACGGCGACCGGTGTGAGCCCACCGGCCTCCTCGTCCCCCGGCGTGGCGGTGGTGGGAGCCGGCTGCGACGGCGTCTCCACCGGCGCCTCGTCGGGCTCTTCCGCGACGGGCTCCTCGTCGTCGGACGGCGCGGCCTCCGAGGGCGCGACCTCCGAGGGCGCC
>DASQNB010000304.1:0-1979 GCA_035645175.1 Geodermatophilus sp. | reverse complement strand
CTCGCCGGGGCGTTTTGCAACCGGTGCCGATAACGCCCCTACCCGGTACCTCTAGAGCCGGATTCACGCTCGAGCGCTGGCTGCCGAGGTTCCAGATAATGCCCGTGAAGCCGGGTTATCGGCCCCACTTTTCCCGAGGGCGCCAGGGTCTTTTGATTATCGCCGGGGTGTGCGAGAGTGGCGGGATGAACGGTGATGACCTGGGACCCCAGCTCTTGGCCGCCTTCGCCACGGTGCCGGATCCGCGCTCACGCCATGGCCGGCGGCATCCGCTCCCGGCGATCCTCGCCCTGGCGACGGCGGCGATGCTGAGCGGGGCACGGAGCTTGTATGCGATTGCCCAGTGGGGTCGCGTGCAACCGCCCGCGGTGGTGGCCACCCTCGGCTTCACCCGGGAGCGCACCCCGACCGTCTCGACCCTGCACCTGGTGTTCCGAGACCTGGATGCCACCGCGTTCGAGACCGCCTTGAGCCAGTGGGCCCAGGCCACGCTGGGGGAGGCGGAGGCAATCGCCATCGACGGCAAGGCCTTGCGGGGCATCCATGGCGAGGAGCTGCCGGGGGTCCGCCTGGTCGCCGCCTACAGTGACGGGGCCGGCCGGGTGCTGGCCCAATCGGGGGGTCAGGACCGGGGCGGACGAGGGTGAGCGGGAAGGCGAACTGAGCGTGGCGCCGGCGGTGCTGGCGGCCGTCCCGCTGGCTGGGCACCTCGTCACCGGCGACGCGCTCTACTGTCAAACCGCGCTCTGCCGCCAGATTCGGCAGCAGGGGGGCGACTACCTGGTGATCGTGAAAGCCAACCAACCGGAGCTGCTGTGGGCTCTGGCCACGCTGTTCGCGCGTCCACCACCGGGCGAGCACTTCACCACTGCGGTGACCTGGGACCAGCATGGCGACCGGGTGGAGACCCGACGGCTGTGGGCCAGCACGGCGCTGAGCGAGTACCTGGACTGGCCGGACGTCCAGCAGGTGCTGCGGGTGGAGCGGACCTGTGTCCGCCAGGGGCAGACCACGCGCCAGGTCCGCTACGCCATCACGAGTCTAGGGCCGGCCGTGGACGCCGCGACGCTGCTGGGGTACGTGCGCGGCCACTGGGCGATCGAGAACCGGCTGCATTGGGTGCGCGACGTCACGCTGGGGGAGGATGCCAGCCAGGTGCGGGCGGGGGCGGCTCCCCAGCTCCTGGCGGCGCTGCGCAATGCGGTGCTCGGGTTGCTCCGCGGCGCTGGCTGGACCAACATCGCGGCCGCCCTCCGGCACTACGCCTGGCAGCCGGGCGCTGCCCTCGCCGTCCTCGGCCTCGCGCCACCATGATAATCAAAAGACCCTGGACGATCCCGCGGCGCCACTTGACATCGAGTCGCACATCAGATACACCTAGATCGACCGACACCAGTACAGCGTCCGGCGTGCCCTCCGACACGGGCCCTCCTCAGGCTCCCCCCGTCCTCACCCTCCCTGCTGCCTGGCAGGGTCCCCCACCGTGCTTCCCTCCGGAAGCCCGCCACCTAGAGGAGGCTGCTCATGGCACACGCGGAATTGTCCCGACGACGACTGTTGCAGGGAGGGGGCGCGGCGATCGCGGGCTTGAGCGTGCTGCGCGTCGCGGGACCGACCGCCGCCTTCCAGACCCCAAGCACAGGGGAGGTCATCCCCTGGCTCGACCAGCCCGAGCCGAACCCCGTGCCGGAGGTCATCGTCCGGCAACTGACCTGGGAGGAGCTCGATGCCTGGATCACGCCGGCTGACCAGTTCTTCGTCATCAAGCACTTCGAGGAACCCGAGCTGAGCGCAGCCGACTACCGGCTGGAGATCGGCGGCCTGGTGGACCAGCCGATGTCCCTGACGCTGGCCGAGCTCCAGGACCGGCCCCGGCAGGAGGTGACCTTCACGATGGAGTGCTCCGGCAACTCGGCGTTCCCTTTCAACAAGGGGCTGGTGGGCAACGCCACCTGGGCAGGCACGCCGCTCGCGTCCCT
>DASQNB010000303.1:0-6209 GCA_035645175.1 Geodermatophilus sp. | reverse complement strand
GAGCAGAACTGCTCCACCTCCACCGTGCGCCTGGTCGGCTCCTCCCAGGCCAACCTGTTCGCCTCGGTGTCCGCGGGCATCAACGCCCTGTTCGGGCCGCTGCACGGCGGGGCCAACCAGTCGGTGCTGGAGATGCTGGAGGCCATCGCCGCCGACGGCGGGGACATCCCGGCCTTCGTGGAGCGGGTCAAGCGCCGCGAGCCCGGGGTGAAGCTGATGGGCTTCGGGCACCGGGTGTACAAGAACTACGATCCGCGCGCGGCCATCGTGAAGCAGACCGCCGACACCGTGCTGGACAAGCTGGGCGGGGACAACCAGCTGCTGGACCTGGCCCGCCAGCTGGAGGAGATCGCGCTCTCGGATGACTTCTTCATCGAGCGCAAGCTGTATCCCAACGTGGACTTCTACACCGGGCTGATCTACCGGGCGATGGGCTTTCCGACGCCGATGTTCACCGTGCTGTTCGCCCTGGGGCGGCTGCCGGGGTGGATCGCCCAGTGGCGGGAGATGATGGCCGATCCGGCCACCAAGATCGGCCGCCCCCGGCAGGTCTACACCGGCGCCACCGAACGCCCCTTCCTGCCCATCGACCAACGCTGAGCCCCCGGCCCCGCTGCCACCCCTGGAAGGGGGCCGTTCCAGCACCTCACCACCCCGCCGAGGTCCCGCCGTCCACCCCGGACGACGGGACCTCGGCGTGTCCGGGGCGGCCCCCTGCAGGGTCCCGCCGCGAGCCCGCGAGTGGCGGGGGCAGGGGGTCCCTTCTCAGATGGCGCGGACCATGCCGCCGTCGACCAGGAAGTTCTGGCCGGTGACGTAGGTGTTGGCGCCGGAGACCAGGAAGGCCGCGACCTTGGCGAACTCCTCGGGCGTGCCGTAGCGGCCGATGGGGATGGCGGCCTCGCTCGCCGCGCGGACGTCCTCGACCGACCGGCCGGTCCGCTCGGCGGCCGCGGCGTCCAGGCTGGCGACGCGGTCGGTGGCGATCCGCCCGGGGCCGATGGTGTTGACCAGCACGCCGTCGCCGGCCACTTCGAGGGCGAGGCTCTTGGCCAGCCCGAGGATGCCCACCCGGAGGGTGTTGGACAGCATCAGGTTGTCGATCGGCTGCTTGATCGACGAGGACGCGACCGTGACGATCCGGCCCCAGCCCTGCTCGCGCATGTGCGGCAGCACGCCGCGGAACAGCCGCACGGTGGAGAGCAGGTTGAGCTCGAAGGCCCGCTGCCAGGCGGCGTCGTCCAGCGCGTCGAACCCGCCGGGGGGCGGGCCGCCGGCGTTGTTCACCAGGACGTCCACCCCGCCGAGCCGCTCCTGCGTCTCGCGCAGCAGCCGGTCGAGGTCGGCGGCGTCGGCGACGTCGGCCGGGCAGTGCTCCACCTGCGCGCCGGTGGCGTCGGCGATCTCCCGCGTGGTCTCCGCCAGCTGCTCGGCGCCGCGGCTGGAGATCATCACGCGGGCGCCCTCGGCGGCCAGCTGGGTGGCGGTGGCCCGGCCCAGGCCCTTGGAGGCGGCGGTGACCAGGGCGACCCGGCCGTTGAGTTCGAGGTCCATCGGTCGTCTCCTCGTGTCGGTGGCGGTCAGGCCACGGGGTTGGTGAGCTCGCGGAAGCCGGTGATCTGCACCCCGGCGGTGTCGCCGGAGCGGATGTGCACCGCGCCCGGCGTGCCGGTCGAGATGACGTCGCCGGGCAGCAGGGTCATCACCCGCGAGTGGAAGGCCACCAGCCACCACGGCCGGAAGGTCATGTTCGAGACGACGTTGCGCCGGTGCTCGCGGCCGTTGTGGATCGTGGCCACCTCGAGGGCGTCGACGTCGGCCACCTCGTCGACGGTCACCAGCTCCGGGCCGAAGCTGAAGAAGGTGTCGAAGCTCTTCGAGCGGGTCAGGTAGCGCGGGTTCTTCTCGAGGATGTCCTCGGCGGTCATGTCGACGATCGTGGTGAAGCCCGCGACCACCGAGGGCGCGTCGGCCTCATCGACGTCCTTGCACTCGCGGCCGATGACCACGCCGAGCTCGCCCTCGGCGGTGGTCCGCTGCGACTGCGGCGGGATCCGGATCGGGTCGCCGGGGCCGATGATCGCGGTGTCGGGCTTGAGGAAGCTGGCCGGCTCGGTCGAGGGGGCCTTCTCGGACAGGTCGGCGGCGTGCTCGACGTAGTTCAGCCCGATGCCCCAGATCTTGCGCGGGCGGCGGTAGAGCGGGGCGTACACGAGCTGCTCCTGCGGCAGGGCCAGGCGATCGAGCCGGCCGCCGTCCTGACCGGCGACCCAGTCCCGCAGCTCCTCGACCCGGCCGGCCTCGAGCAGCTCCTGCACGGTGACCGGCCAGTCGGTGCCGAGGGCCTCGTCGAGCGCGGGCAGCGGCACCGCCCCGCCGGGTCGCACCAGCGCACCGGGCTCGGCGCCGTCCAGCCGCAGGGTCGTCAGTCGCACAGGGGTGTCCTCTCGCAGGCGGGTCCCGGGCGCGCGGCAGCGCGGCCCGGGCGGGGGTGGGTGGGGCTAGAGGCCGACGGCGGCGATGAGGTCGTCGAGCTCGGCGAGGGTCAGCTCGTCGACCGGCGGGGCCGGGAAGCGGGCGTGCGGTGAGGCGATGGCGCCGCGGCGGGCGAAGACCTGCTTGCGGATGGTCACCCCGCCGACGCCGAGCTGGGCCTCGTAGCGGACCAGCGGCAGGTAGCGGAAGAAGAACTCCTGCGCGCCGGCCCGGTCGCCGGCGACGAACCGCTCGTAGGTGCCGACCAGCACCTGCGGGAAGCCGAAGCCGGTCATGATGCCGTCGGCGCCCCGCAGCAGCTCCTCGTACAGGTAGAGCCCGCCGAGGCCCCCGAAGATCCCGACCGGCTCCTTCGCCCGCTGCCGCACCGCGGTGATCTTCGGCAGCGTCGGCGTCTCCTCGAGCTTGAGGTACCGGCAGCCCTCGATCTCGTCGAGCAGCCGGACGAGGAAGGGCGCGGGCATGACGACCCCGGTGTTGACCGGCTCGTCCTGCACCACGACCGGCACCGACACCGCCTCGGCGACCAGCCGGAAGTGCTCGAAGACCAGGTCGAGGTTCCGGGTGTTGTCCGGCGGGGCGAGCATGACCGCCGCGGCGCCGGCGTCCTCCGCCCGTCGGGCGTAGTCCAGCGCCATCTTCGTGGCCCGCGCCGAGACGCCGGCGACGACCGGCACCCGGCCGGCGGTGGCCTGCAGGTAGCGGCGGAGCACCCGCTCGCGCTCCTCGTCGAGCAGCCGGGCGGCCTCGCCCATGATCCCGAGGATGGTCAGCCCGTGCGCCCCGGCGCCGAGGTAGTCCTCGACGAGGGTGTCGATGCTGGCCTCGTCGACCTCGCCGTCGTCGGTGAACGGGGTCAGTGTGATCGGCAGCACACCCGAGAGGGCGGTCACCGGGAACTACCCTGCGGACGGGGACGACGGCCTCGGGCCGGGGGCGCGACGGAGATCACAGCGGTCACCGTAGCCGCCGCCCGGAGGCCCCGTTCCGCACCCCGCTCCCGCACCGTCGCGGGTGCACCGGAGGACGGAGGACGATGCCGGTCCAGCGATACGCCGTGGTCGGAGGCGGGATCATCGGGACGGCGGTGGCCCGCCGCCTGCTCGCCCAGCAGCCCGACGCCGTGGTGACGGTCCTCGAGAAGGAGGACCGGCTCGCCGCCCACCAGACCGGCCGCAACTCGGGCGTGGTGCACGCCGGCCTGTACTACGAGCCCGGCTCGCTCAAGGCGACGCTGTGCCGCCGCGGGGTCGCCCTGCTCCGGGAGTTCTGCGCCGAGCACGGCCTGCCCTACGACGAGGTCGGCAAGGTGCTCGTCGCGCTCGACGGGGCCGAGGAGCAGCGGCTGGGCGCGATCGCCGAGCGGGCCCGGGCCAACGGCGTCCCCGGCGTCCGGGTCATCGACCGCGGGGAGCTGCGCGAGCTCGAGCCGCACGTCGCCGGCATCGCCGCGCTGCACTCGCCGACCACCGCGATCGTCGACTACGTGGCGGTCACCGAGCGGCTCGCCGCCGACGCCCGCGCGGCCGGAGCCGACATCCGCACCGGCTTCGAGGTGGCCGGGTTGCGGTCCGCCGGCGGCGGGGTGGTCGTCACGAGCACCGCCGGCGAGGAGGTCGCCGTCGACCGGGTGGTGCTCTGCGCCGGGCTGCAGGTCGACCGGCTGGCGCGGCTGGCCGGGGACGACGACGCGCCGCGGATCGTGCCCTTCCGCGGCGAGTACTACGCGCTGCGGCCGGAGAAGCGGGCGCTGGTCAACGGCCTGGTCTACCCGGTGCCCGACCCGCGGTACCCGTTCCTCGGCGTGCACCTGACCCCGCGGTTCGACGGCGAGGTGCTGGTCGGCCCCAACGCCGTCCTGGCGCTGGCCCGCGAGGGCTACCGGTGGCGGGACGTCTCCCCCGCCGAGCTGGCCGCGATCGCCCGATTCCCCGGCTTCCGGCGGTTCGCCCGGCAGCACTGGCGCACCGGCCTCGCGGAGATGCGCGGGTCGCTGTCCAAGAAGGCCTACACCGCCGCGGCCCGCCGCTACGTGCCCGAGCTGACCGTCGACGACATGGTCCCGGCCGCGGCGGGGATCCGGGCGCAGGCGCTGGAGTCCGACGGCAGCCTGGTCGACGACTTCCGCATCACCCGGCGCGGGGCGGTGGTGGCCGTGCGCAACGCGCCCTCCCCCGCGGCGACGTCGTCGCTGGCGATCGCCGAGCACCTGGTCGACGTGCTGCTCACGGAGGACGTTCCCTCGTGAGCGCGCGCCGGGAGCGGCCCGCGGGCACGGCCCGCGCGGCGACCGCGGCGGTCACGGTGACCACCGCGGGCGTCCTCCCGGCGTACCTGGTCGGCGTGCTCTGGGTGCAGCTGAGCGCCGACCTCGACGTCGGCCCGTCGCTGCTCGGCCTGCTGGTCGCGGCGTTCTTCGGCACCTCGGCGGTGTCGGCGCTCTCCGCCGGTGCCCTGGTGCGCCGGCTCGGGACCGTGCCCGTCGTGCGTCTGTCCGGGCTGACCGCGGCGGCCGCGATGCTGGCGGTCGCGGTCGCCGCCCGGGACACCGCCGTCCTCGTCGCCGCGCTGGTGGTGGCCGGGTGGGGCAACGGCATCGGGCAGCCGGCCAGCAACGACCTCATCGCCCGCTCGGTGTCGGCCGACCGGCAGGGCCTGGCCTACGGCCTCAAGCAGGCGGCGATCCCGCTGTCGACGCTGCTGGCGGGCGTGGCCATCCCGCTGGTCGCCATCCCGCTGGGCTGGCGGACGGCGTTCGGCCTGGGCGCCGTGCTGGCGCTGCTGGTGGTGCTCTCGGTCCCCGGCGCGCGGCGGCTGGGCTCGGCCGGGTCGTCGTCGGCGCCCTCGGAGGCGGCCGGGCCGTTCCGCCGCGCCCCGCTGTACGTGCTCGCCGCCGGGCTGATGCTCGGTGCGGCGACCGGCAACGCGCTCGGGTCGTTCTTCGTCAGCACCGCGGTCGCCGGCGGGATCGCCCCGGCCACCGCCGGCGTGCTGGCCGCGGTGGCCAGCGGGGTCGGCGCGCTGGCCCGTGTGGGAGCCGGGTGGCTGGCCGACCGGCTACGCCTCCGCTGGCTGCTCGTCGTCGCGGCGCAGATGTCGCTGGGCGGGCTGTCCTACGCGCTGCTGGGTACCGGCGTCGAGGCGCTCATCGCCGTCGGCGCGATCGTCGGCTACTGCACCGGCTGGGCGTGGGCGGGGCTGTCGACCTACGCGGTCACCCGCATGCACCACGGCATGGCCGCCCAGGCGACGTCGATCACCCAGGGCGGCATGGGTCTGGGCGCCGCGCTGGGGCCGCTCGCCTTCGGCGCGGTCGTCTCGGTCAGCTCCTACGCCGTCGCCTGGAGCGCGACGGCGGCCCTCGCCGTCGTCGGCGGGCTGGTGGTCGTGCTCGGCCGGCAGCTGCTGCTGCGGGAGCGCCCCGCGCTGGTCGCCGCCCACCGGCAGCGCCGGGCCGCCGCCCGGGCCTGAGCCCGGCCGGCACGGTCCGGTGACGCCCCCGGTCGGTGTCACCCCGCGAGCAACAGCTACGTCAGGGAGTTCAGGCGAAGACGTCGGTGGCTCTGCGCAGGGCGGCGCCGGCGTCCGCGGTGACCGGTTCACCGTGGCCGAAGCAGGCGACCTCGACGTCCATCGCGGCGAGCCGCTGCAGGGACGCCCAGGCGCCGGCGCGGTCGGTGTTGAAGGGGCCGAGCACGACCTGTCCCTGGTGC
>DASQNB010000302.1:0-15726 GCA_035645175.1 Geodermatophilus sp. | reverse complement strand
ACCCCGGTGAGCCGCTGGCCGGTGACGTGCTGGGTGAGGTCGACGACGTGCGCGCCGATGTCGCCCAGCGCACCGGAGCCGGCCTTCTCCTTCTGCAGCCGCCAGGACATCGGCGCGGCGGGGTCGGCGATCCAGTCCTGCAGGTACTGGGCCCGCACGTGCCGGATCTCGCCGAGCCGGCCCTGGGCGACCAGCTCGCGCGCCAGGGCGATCGCCGGCACGCGCCGGTAGGTGAAGCCGACCATCGACCGCACCCCGCGGGTGGCGGCCCGGGCGGCGGCCTCGGCCATCGCCTCGGCCTCGGCCACCGTGTTGGCCAGCGGCTTCTCGCACAGCACGTGCTTGCCCGCCTCGAGCGCGGCGATCGCGATCTCGGCGTGGGTGTCACCCGGCGTGCAGACGTCCACGAGGTCGACGTCCTCGCGCTCGAGCACGCGGTGCCAGTCGGTCTCGACCGACGACCAGCCGAGGCGCCCCGCGGCGTCAGCCACGCGGACGGCGTCCCGGCCGGCCAGCACGGTGAGCTCCGGCCGCATCGGCAGGTCGAAGAAGTGGGGGGCAGTGCGCCAGGCGTGCGAGTGCGCGGCGCCCATGAAGGCGTAGCCGATCAGGCCTACGCCGAGGGTCGGGGTCATGCGGTCTCCTCACGGGAGCCGCCGGGGGACGGCGCGCCGTCCCCCGGCGACCGGCGTGTCAGCGGGTCAGGACTCGAACGCGGCGTCGATGTACTGGTCGACGTTGTCGGCGGTGACGACGGGGGCGTCGAGCACGATCCGCTGCGGCACCCCCTGCGAGGAGAGGTCGGACAGGCTCTTGCCCTGCACGATCAGCCGGGCGAGCGCGATGCCGTCCGCAGCCTGGGTGTGCGGGTAGATGACCGTCGCGTCCAGCACCGACTGGCCGCCCTGGATCTCGCGCATCGCGTTGGCCGAGCCCGCGCCGCCGACCATGACGAACTCGTCGCGGCCGGCGTTGTTGATGGCGGCCAGGACGCCGACGCCCTGGTCGTCGTCGTGGTTCCAGATGGCGTCGATCTGCGGCGCGGCCTGCAGCAGGTTGGCCGCGGTCCTCTCCCCGCCCTCGACGGTGAAGTCCGCCGCCACCCGGTTGTCGACGTTGAGACCGCACTCGGCCAGCGCGTCGGCGAAGCCCTGGCTGCGGTCCTGCGTCAGCGGCAGCGAGTCGATGCCGGCGATCTCCGCGACGACCGCGTCGGGCTGGTCGCCCACCTGCTCGCAGATGTACTGGCCGGCCGAGACGCCCATGCCGTAGTTGTCGCCGAGGACGGTGGCCTGGGCGGCGAAGGGGCTGTTGAACTCGCGGTCGACGTTGATGACCGGGATGCCGGCCTCCATGGCCCGCAGTGCGACGGGGGTCAGCGCGGCGCCGTCGAAGGGCAGCAGCACGATCGCGTCGACGCCCTCGTTGATGAAGGTCTCGACCTGGCTGATCTGGGTGCTGACGTCGTTGGTGCCCTCGGCGATCGAGAGCTCGACGTCCTCGTAGCCGTCGGCCTCGGCCTGCGCGGCCTGGCTGATGCCGGCCATCCAGCCGTGGTCCGCGGCCGGCGCGGAGAACCCGATGCGCACCGTCTCGCCGGCCTCGTCGTTGGGGCTGGCGGCCTCGCCGCCCCCGCCGCCGCCCCCGCCGCCGGAGGCCTCGGGGGTGTTGCTCGTGCAGCCGGCGACCAGGACGCCGGCGCCGAGGACGGCGAGCGCGGTCGACGTGACACGACGCCCTCGGGCCCGGCTCCGCGAGCCGGTCCGCTCCTCGCTCGTCCCTCGCTGCGATGCTCCCGGATCTGTCGCCGGGCCACGGAACGGGCGCTGCCTCGCTGCAGACATGTTCTCTCCTCGGGTATCGCCTCCCCTGGCTGTCGTCGGCCAGGTGGTGGGGGTCGTGCGGTGGTGCCGGTCCGGGGACGGGTGTCCCGGACCGCGTCAGGGGCGGTCGGTCGTCGCGCCGGGCGCGGGGCCGCCGGGTCCGCCGGGGGTCGCGCCGCCGGAGACCGTGCCGGCCGCGCCGGCCGGGGCGGGCGGGCTGCCGGTGCCGGAGCCGCGGCTGAGCCGGCCGAGGCTGAAGGAGCCGGTCGCCAGCCGCATCTGCAGCAGGACGGCGACGACGATGATGACGCCGCGCGCGACCGCCTGGGCCGAGCTGGACAGGTTGTTCAGCGTGAAGACGTTGCCGAGCGTGGTGAAGATCAGCACGCCCAGGACGGTGCCGACGATCGTGCCGCGGCCGCCGATCAGCAGCGTGCCGCCGATGACCACCGCGGCGATGGCGTCCAGCTCGTACAGCGTGCCGTGCGTGGAGCTCCCGGTCGTCGTCCGGGCCATGAGCATGACCGCGGCGATGCCACAGGTGACGCCGGAGAGCACGTAGAGCCACATGGTGTGCCGCTGCACCCGGATGCCGGCCAGCCGCGCGGCCTCGGCGTTGCCGCCGACGGCGAAGGTGCGGCGGCCGAACGTCGTCCGGTTGAGCAGCACCCACCCGGCGACGGCGACCAGCGCGAAGATGACCACGAGCGTGGGGACGCCGAGGACGTCGCCGGAGAAGAAGGCGAGGAAGTCGCGGTCCTGCACGATCTGGGTGCGCCGGTTGGCGAGGATCTCTGCCAGACCGCGGGCGGCCGCGAGCATGGCCAGCGTCGCGATGAAGGCGACGAGCTTGCCGTAGGCGATGACGATCCCGTTGACCAGTCCGCAGCCGGCGCCCACCAGCAGCGCGGTGACCACCATGACGATCCAGTGGAAGTCCGCGGCCATCGCCTGGGTCGCGAGCGTGGTCGCCCACACCGAGGACAGCGCCACGATCGCCCCGACCGAGAGGTCGATGCCACCGCCGATGATCACGAACGTCATGCCGATGCTGACCACGCCGATCACCGCGGCCAGCCGCAGGATCGTCAGCACGTTGTCGACGGCCAGGAACCGGTCGGGGGCGGTGGCGGTGCCGACGATGCAGAGCACCACCAGGGCGATCACGAGGCCGAGGTTGCGGCCCACGGGGCCGGCGAGGAACCCCGGCCCGCTGCGGCGCCCGGCCGCGCCGGAGGGCTGCCGGGGAGCGTCCGTCCCCGTCGCCACGGTCGTGCTGCTCATGCCACGTCTCCCTCGCGCTGCCGCGCGGCGCCGCCGTGGGCGGCCGCGTCCTCCATGACCAGGTCGAGCACCCGGTGCTCGTCGAGCGCGCCGGCCGGTTCCTCCGCCAGCACGCGGCCATCGCCGATGACCAGCACCCGGTCGGCCAGGCCGAGCACCTCGGGGATCTCGCTGGAGACCACGACGACGGCCACGCCGCGGTCGGCGAGCCCGCGGACCAGCGCGTAGATCTCCGACCGGGCGCCGACGTCCACGCCCCGGGTGGGCTCGTCGAGCAGCAGCACCCGGCAGTCGCGCAGCAGCCAGCGGGCCAGCACCACCTTCTGCTGGTTGCCACCCGACAGCGTCCGGACCTCCCGGTCGACGTCGGCCGGCCGGACCTCGAGGGCGGTGACCTGCTGCCGGGCGGCCTCGGTCTCGGCGGACCGGGACAGGAAGCCGGCGCGGGCGAACCGCGCCAGGCTGGACAGGCAGATGTTCCGGGAGACCGACTCGCCGAGCAGCAGCCCCTGGCTCTTGCGCTCCTCGGGCGCCAGCCCGACGCCGGCGGCGACCGCGGCGCCGACGTCGCCGGCGCGCAGCTTGCGGCCGCCGACCCGGACGGTGCCGGACGTCGCGCGGCGGGCGCCGTAGACGGTCTCGAGGATCTCCGAGCGGCCGGACCCGACCAGGCCGGCCAGGCCGACGACCTCCCCGGGGCGGACGGCGAAGGAGACGTCGGCGAAGGCGCCGCGCAGCCCGAGCCCCTCGACCTCGAGCAGCGGGGCGGCGTCGGGGTCGGGCAGCTCCCGGCGCTCGGGGAAGACGTACTCGATGTCGCGGCCGGTCATCAGCGAGATGACCTCGCGGGTCGTCGTCCCCCGGGCGGGGAGACCGGTGGCGACGGTGCGGCCGTCCTTGAGGACGGTGATCCGGTCGCCCACCTCGCGGATCTCCTCGAGCCGGTGGGAGATGTAGACGACGGCGACGTCGTGCGCGGTGAGGTCGCGGACCACCGCGAACAGCCGCTCGACCTCCTCGCTGTCCAGGACGGCCGACGGCTCGTCCATGATGATCAGCTTCGCGTCCTGGGAGAGGGCCCGGGCGATGCTGACCATCTGCTGCGCGGCCGCCGACAGCGAGCCGACCTCGGCCGTGGGCCGGATGTCGGCGTGGCCGAGCCGCTCCAGCAGCCGGGCCGCGGCGCGGTTGGCCGAGGACGGCCGGGTGACCCCGAAGCGCGACTGCTCACGCCCGAGGAAGACGTTGTCGGCGACGGTGAGGCCGGCGACCAGGTCCAGCTCCTGGTAGATGGTCGCGATCCCGAGCGACATCGCCGCCTGGGGGTCGCCGAGCCGGACCGGCTCGCCGCGCCAGCTGATCCGGCCGGCGTCGGGCTGGTGCGCGCCGGCCAGCACCTTGATCAGGGTCGACTTGCCGGCCCCGTTCTGGCCGAGCAGGCAGTGCACCTCCCCCGTGCGGACGTCGAGGTCGACGCCGTCCAGCGCGCGGACGCCGGGGAAGGACTTGACGACGCCGTGCACCTCCAGCAGCGGGGTGCCCGCGGCCGGCTCGGGACGGCCCGGCGTCCCCGCACGGGACGGAGGAGAGAGGACCACTGCGTCACCACCCGGAACTTCTGCCCAACACTGACCATTAGTCGGTTGAGGCGAGAACATAAGGGCAGGGCCGGGTGTGGTCAAGGCCACTCAGCGGGGTTGCCGAACCGCAGTGCTCCCCGTCGCGCCGCACGCACTCGCGGAGGGCCGCGCAGGAGCGGAGGGGGACGGCGCGTGGCCGCGGTGTCGTGGCCGGTGGCCGGCCCGGAGGGTCCCCGCCGGACGCGACGAGGGGGCTCACCCCAGGTCGGGAACGGCTCCTGGTCGCAGTGCGGTCCGGAGGACCGCCGTGTCATCGCGCGAGTGCCTGCTCGATCGACTCCTCGTCGAGGAAGCCCTCGATCGCCATGAGCGCGGCGCCGACCCGGCCGGAGAGCTCGGGGGCCTCGCTGACCGAGATGTCCAGGGCGCGGGCGGCCAGCGGCATCGACCGCCGGTAGACCGACTCCCGGATGCCGGCCAGCAGCGGTACACCGGCCTGCGCCACGCCGCCGGTCACCACGATGCGGTGCGGGTTGAAGAAGTTGACCAGTGCCGCGAGCACCGTGCCGATCGTCCGTCCGGCCTCCCGGACCAGCTCGATCGCCGGGCCGTCGCCGTGCGCCGCGCGCTCCACGACCTCGCGGGTGCTCCGGACCGGGAGCCCCGCCGCGATCGCGTCGCGCAGCAGCGCGCCACCGCCGGCGAGCGCCTCGAGGCAGTTCTCCTGGCCGCACCGGCAGGTGACCAGCCGCCCGTCGGCCGTCGTCACGTGGATGTGCCCGATGTCCCCGGCGCTGCCCTGCGCCCCGCGGTAGACCCGCCCGTCGACGATGACGCCGCAGCCGATGCCGGTGCCGACCTTGACGACGAGCACGTCCTGGACCGACCCGGCGGCGCCCATCTCCCCCAGGGCCATGACGTTGACGTCGTTGTCGACGTAGACCGGGCACTCGTAGCGACCGAAGGCGCTGGGGATCGGGAAGTCGTGCCACCCCGGCATGATCGGCGGGTGGGAGGGCCGCCCGCTGGAGTGCTCCACCGGGCCGGGCACGCCGACGCCGACCGCGCACACGTCGGCCGGCTCCAGGCCCGCCTCGGCGAGGACCAGCTGGGCCAGCCGGTCGACCTCGGCCAGCACCGGTCGCGGGCCGTCGGCGATGTCGATCGGGTGGCCGACGGTGGCCAGGATGCGCGCCGAGAGGTCGGTGACGGCGACGTCGACGCTGGTCACCCCGAGGTCCACCGCCAGGACGCAGCCCGCGCCGCTGTTGAACCGCAGCAGGGTGGGCGGCCGGCCGCCGGTGCTCCACCCGCGCCCGCCCTCGGCGAGCAGGTTGGCCGCGATCAGCTGGTCGATACGGGCGCTGACGGTGTTGCGCGAGGCACCGGTCAGGGCCACCAGCTCGGCCCGGCTGCACGCGCGGCCGGTGCGGACGTGCCGCAGCAGCGCGCCGGCCGAGGCGGAGGAGTGGGCCACGCACACATCGTGACACGCAGCAGCCGCCCGTCCCGGTGACGCGAGCCGGGGGCGCACCGTCGTCCGGCGTCAGGCGCCCGGTCGGCGCCGCCGCGGCTCGACCTCGTCCCCGGCCTGCCGCAGCACCGCCGCGACCTCCCCCGGGTGGGTCTGCACCGTCATGTGCGCCGCACCGGGGAGTTCGACCAGCCGGCCGTGCGGGGCGGCGGCGGCCACCGCGGCGGCCCAGTCGTGCGGGCAGAGCCGGTCGCGGGTGCCGCGGACGACGGTCACCGGCACCGCGACCGCCCGCAGCCGGACGTCGACGCGGTCGGGCGAGGCCGACCGCCAGAGCCACCGCATGGCGCGCGGCCCGGTGGACAGCCACTGGGCGAGGACCAGCGGCGCCTGCCACCACGGCTCGCGGACCGCCGTGGCCAGCCAGCGCCGGACCAGCCCCGCGGCCGACCGCAGGCGGGGGTCGGTGGTCGGCCCGAGCAGCACCAGCCCCGCGACCCGCGGGTCCCCGGCCGCGGCGGCGACCACCTGGCAGCTCTGCGAGTGGCCGACCAGGAGCACCGGCTCCTCGCCGAGCTCGTGCAGGAGCCGTCCGGCGAGCTCGTCGAGCGACGGCACCGGGCCGGGCAGGCCCATCCCCGGCAGCAGGACGACGTCCGCCGGCAGCTCCTCGCGCAACCGGGCCGAGGAGCGCCCGTCGAGCCCGAGGCCGGGGACGACGACGGTCCGGAGCGGGGGTCTCGGCACAGGACCGGTCTACCGCGCCCGCGTGCGGCCCCCGGCAGCGGGTGGGCCCCGAGGGGGTGGAGACGCCAGACTGTGGGCTGGATCGCTCCCGGTCGCGCACGGCCCGGGACACCGAGGTGGGAGACTGATTCATCATGACGACATCGCCTGTGACCGACCCCGTCGGCGCCTCCTCGTCCGGTCGGCCCAGGGTCGTCATCGTCGGTTCCGGATTCGGCGGCCTGTTCGCCGCGCAGGCGCTGCGCAAGGCCCCCGTCGACGTGACCCTCATCGGCAAGACGGGTCACCACCTGTTCCAGCCGCTGCTGTACCAGGTGGCCACCGGCATCCTGTCCGAGGGCGAGATCGCGCCGGCCACGCGGGAGGTGTTGCGGCGCCAGGAGAACGCCCGCGTGGTGCTCGGTGAGGTCACCGACATCGACCTGGCGGGCCGGACCGTCACCTCGAGCATCCTCGGCCGCACCACCGTGCACCCCTACGACGAGCTGATCGTCGCCGCCGGCGCCGGGCAGTCCTACTTCGGCAACGACCGGTTCGCCGAGTTCGCCCCCGGGATGAAGAGCATCGACGACGCCCTCGAGCTGCGCGGGCGCATCTTCGGCGCCTTCGAGCTGGCCGAGCTGGCCACCGACCAGGCCGAGCGCGACCGGCTGCTCACCTTCGTCGTCGTCGGCGCCGGGCCCACCGGCGTGGAGATGGCCGGCCAGATCGCCGAGCTCGCGCACCGCACCCTGCGCCGCGACTTCCGCAACGTCGACCCGACCCAGGCGCGGATCATCCTGCTCGACGCCGCTCCGCAGGTCCTGCCGCCGTTCGGGGAGAAGCTCGGCGACCGCGCCCGCCGGCACCTCAACGAGATCGGCGTCGAGGTCCAGCTGGGCGCCATGGTCACCGACGTCGACGCCGACGGCCTCGACGTCAAGGACGGCGACGGCCAGGTCCGCCGGATCTCCGCCGCCACCAAGGTGTGGGCCGCCGGCGTGCAGGCCAGCCCGCTGGGGCGGCTGCTGGGCGAGCAGTCCGGCGCCGCGGTCGACCGCGCCGGCCGGGTCTCCGTGCAGCCCGACCTCACCCTGCCCGGCCACCCCGAGGTGCACGTCGTCGGCGACATGGCGGCACTGGACAAGCTGCCCGGCGTGGCCCAGGTGGCCATCCAGGGCGGGCGCTACGCGGCCGACGCCATCGTCCGGCGGACCGAGGGACGCGAGCCGGCGAAGGCGTTCCACTACCGCGACAAGGGCAACATGGCGACCATCTCGCGGTTCTCCGCGGTGGCCGACATCAAGGGCGCGAAGTTCGAGGGCTTCTTCGCCTGGGTGCTGTGGCTGGTCGTCCACCTGATGTACATCATCGGCTTCAAGAGCCGGGTCACCACGGTGCTGCACTGGATGGTGAGCTTCCTCGGCCGCGGCCGCGCCGAGCGGGTGGCCACCCAGCAGCAGGTCTACGGGCGACTGGCCCTCGAACAGCTCGGCTCGGCGTTCGTCGTGTCCAAGACCGGCGGCCCCAAGGACGACCTGGCGCCGGCCGAGGACATCACCGAGCGCAAGTCCGCCTGAGAGCGGACCCCGTCCTCCCACCCTTCGGAGAAGGACCCCGTCCTCCTCACCGCTCGCAGGCTCGCGGCGAGCCTCTGGACGGGGCCGGCCCGGGACGGAGCCGGCGGGAATCCTGCCGGGGGGCCGTTCAGTCGGGGTCGCCCAGCCAGGTGGTGAGGGCGGCGGTCACCAGGTCCGGCGGGACGACGTGGCCGCCGCCGAACTCCTCGTAGGTGACCTCGTAGCCGTCGGCGCCCAGCTGCTGGGCCAGTCGCCGTCCGCACCGGGCGACCGGCAGCACCCGGTCGTCGGCATCGTGGGAGATCCACACCCGCGGCCGGCCGACCCGCCGGGGCGGGGTGGCGAAGCCCGGGGAGAAGGCGAGCACCGCCTCGGCGAGGTCGCCGTTGGCCAGCCCGAGGCTCAGCGCGTACGAGGCGCCGTCGGAGAACCCGGCCAGCGCCACCCCGGTGACCGGCTGCCGGGCGAAGACCTGGTCGAGGGCGGCGTCCAGCACCGCGACGTCGCGGCCGAGGCCCCCGGCGATCAGGTCCCACGTCGCCGCGACCGACGACGGCGCCAGCACCAGCGCGCCGCGGGCGCCGGCCGGCCCGCCGACGGCGGCCAGACCCTGCGCCGGCGTGCCACCCGCGCCGTGGAAGAACACCAGCAGCGGCCGGGGCCGGGGCGGGCCGTCGGGGACGGCGAGCTGCGCCCGCGCGTGCGGTCCCAGCTCCAGCGTGCGGGTCCCCGGTGGGTACGGGGCCGCGGCCGGCGGGCCGGCCGGCCGGGCGCCCAGCCGTCCCTCCGCCGGGTGCCGGAGTGCCATCGCCGGCCTCAGACCGCGTGCGCCAGCGGCGGCACGTGCTCGTCGGCCCGCTCCAGGTGCAGCGGCTGCAGCGGGGTCGTGTCCTCGAGGTGGAGGAACGCGTCGTAGCGCTCACCCACCACGGTCGGCACGTAGTTGCCGCACCGCTCCCGCTCGGGCCGGTAGACCACCCCGATCGCCCGGTGGTCCAGCCGCCGGTCCAGCCAGCCCGGCCGCTCCCCCCGCGGGACGACGACCAGCGCGTCGCGGCCCACCTCGTCGTGCAGCAGCGCCTCGAGGCTGCCGCGCCGGGCCTCGGGCACCGGCATCCGCTGCATCTGCGCGCCCCACGCGCTGCCGGCGATCACGCCGCCGCGGTACCCGCCGAAGCCGACCAGGACGACGTCGTCGGCGCCGTGCCGCTCGCGCAGCAGCTGACCGACGTTGACCATCCCGGCGCCGGCCATGTCGGTGGCGCGGGCGTCGCCGACGTGCGTGTTGTGCTCCCAGACGACGGCCTTGGGCGGGTGGGGGCCGGTGTGGCCGTGGCCGAGCAGCCGGTCCAGGGTGTCGGCCATGTGCACGTCGCGGACGTTCCACGACTCCGCCGAGCCCTGCACCATCGCCCGGTAGTAGCGCTCGGCGTCGACCACGACCGCGGCGTTCTGCTCGGCGGAGAAGCGCGCCTCCGGGTCGTCCCCGCCCCCGGCCTCCCCGCGCTCCTCGCACAGCCGGTGCAGCAGGTCGACGACGGCCTGCTCGCACGAGGACGGCACGAAGCGGCTGGCGAAGGCGTACTCGGCGCCGTCCTCACCGAACGGCTCGAAGCAGCGCAGCGCCTGCACGGCGGCGTCCACGTGCTCGGGCTCGTTCCCGCGCAGCCAGCCGACAAGCTCGTGCATCGAGTCCCACAGGCTGTAGACGTCCAGGCCGTAGAAGCCGACCCGCTCGTCGTCCACCCGCTCGGCGTTGACGTCGCGCAGCCAGCGGCAGAAGTCGACGACGACGTCGTTGGCCCACATCCAGGTCGGCCAGCGGGCGAAGGCGTCCAGCGCGTCGGAGGGGTCGACGTCGGCACCCGGCCGGAGCTTCACCGAGCGGTTGACCCGGGAGCAGTCGGGCCAGTCGCCCTCGACGGCGACGAAGCCGAAGCCGCGCTCGGTGATCAGCCGGCGGGTCAGCGCCGCGCGCCAGGCGTAGTACTCCCGGGTGCCGTGGCTGGCCTCACCGATCGCCACGACGCGCGCGTCGCCGACCCGCTCGACCAGCGGGTCGAGGTCGGCCGGGTCCCGCAGCGGCAGGGCCAGGCCACGGACACCGCCGTCCACGGCACTACCCCGCGCTGCCCGGCTCGGCCATCTTCGCGTGGCCCTTGGCCTTGAGCTTGTCCGGCAGGACCGAGTTGACCACCGCCTGGGTCTTGCTCATCACCGAGCCGCCCAGCACCTTGGTCTCGCCCGCCATGAGCGCGTCGAAGCCCTGCTTCGCCACCTGGGCCGGGTCGTCCTTGGGGCCCTGGCCGAGCTTGGTGTCCGTCAGGTCGCCGCGCTCGAAGAACTCGGTGTCGGTGGGCCCGGGCATCAGCGAGGTGACCGTGACCCCGGTGTCGCGCAGCTCCTCGGCCAGCGCCTCGGCGAAGGACTGCACGAAGGACTTCGAGGCGTTGTAGACCGCCTGGTGGGGCCCGGGCATGGTCGAGGCGATCGACGAGGTGAACAGCACCCGCCCCTCTCCCCGCGCCGCCATGTCGCGCAGCACGTGCTTGGCCAGGACGACGGTGGACCGGACGTTCAGGTCGACGATCGACAGCTCCTCGTCCAGGTCGTTCTCGACGAAGGGCCCGCCCTTGCCGACCCCGGCGTTGAGGGCGGCGGCGGCCAGCGGGCGGTCGGTGGCCTGGACGGCGTCCCACAGGGCGTCGACCCCGGCGGTGGTGCGCAGGTCGGCCTGGAAGCCCGACACGGCGGTGCCGGAGCTGCGCAGCCTGGCCGCGGCGGTGTCGATGGTGGGGTCCTCGGCGTTGACCAGCAGGTCGAACCCGTGCTCGGCGAACTGCCGGGCGAGCTCGAAGCCGATCCCGCTCGAGGCGCCGGTGACGAGGGCGAGGGGTCGCGGTTCGGTCATGTCCGGCCCGTTACCCCGGCGACCCGCCCGTCACCCGGCTCCGGCCACGCCGTCCCGCACGATCTGGGCGGCCACCGCGCGCGGGTCGCGGGTAGCGACCCAGGTGGCCCGCTGGCGGGCGGCCGAGGTGCCGCGCCGCCACAGCCGGTCGAGCATCGCGGCGACGTCGTCCTCCTCGCCGTGCGCGCGCAGGTCGTCGGCGAGCTCGGCGACCAGCGCCCCGACGGCCTCCCGCGCGCCGACCGGCTCGCCGCGCACCGGGTCGAACAGCTCCCCACCCAGGCCGTCGCGCGCCGCCCGCCAGCGGGCCGCGCGCAGCAGCTCCGGGCGCACCTCGGGGACCGGCCCGTCCCGGTCCGCCAGCACCCACACCAGCGAGCGGACCAGCGCGGCGTGCAGGACGGCGGCGTCGAGGTCGGTGCAGACGTCGGCCAGCCGGAACTCCACCGTCGGCCAGCGCGACGAGGGCCGCACGTCCCAGTACAGGTGCCGGCCGTCCTCGATCACGCCGGAACGGACCAGCCCGTCGACGACGTCGCCGAACCGCTGCGCGCTGCCCATCGGCTCGGGCGGCCCGGCGTTGGGCCAGTGCGACCACCACACGGTGCGCCAGGACTCGTAGCCGGTGTCCGCGCCGTCGTGGAACGGCGAGCTGCCGGTCATCGCCAGCAGCACCGGCAGGTAGGGCCGGACCCGGTCCATGACCGCGACCGCGGTGTCCACGTCGGGGACGCCGACGTGCACGTGGCAGCCGCAGATGTCCTGCCGGTCGGCCAGCGCCGCCCAGCGCCGCACCATCGCCCGGTACCGCGGCGCGGCGGTGAGCCGCTGCTCGCGCCAGGTGCCGAACGGGTGGGTGGAGGCGGCCAGCACCGCCAGCCCGTCGCGGGCGGCGGCCGCGGCGGCCTCCGCGCGGGTGGCGGCCAGCCGGTCGCGCAGCTCGGCCAGGGTGGTGCAGACGGGGGTCGAGGTCTCCAGCTGCGTGCTGACGATCTCCGGGTGCACGTGCTCCCCCGCCTCGCCGGCGAGGGCCGCGGTCACGACCCGCGTGCCCGGGGTGAGCGCGAGGGTGCCGGGGTCGACGAGGTGGAACTCCTCCTCGACGCCGAACGTCCGGGCGACCTGGGCCTCCGCCCGTGGCGCCGCGCTCCCCGGAGCGCTCCCGTCGTCCGACGCCACCGGCCGCTCCTCGATCTCCACGGCCGGCAGGCTCCCGGCTCGGTTCCGCAGCGGAGCCCGACGCTACGGCCGCCCGGTGGCCGGCGCACGGCCGGCCGGCCCGGTGACCCGGGCTACCGACGCCGACGCGCCTCTGCTTAGGTGAGGCAACCCTTCCCTGCTCGTCTGGAGCTCCGGTGCGCCCCTCCGCTCTGCTGGTGTCGACGACCGCCGTGGTCCTGCTGTCCGCCTGCGGCGGTGCGGACGCCGCCGACGACGCCGCCCCGTCCATCCCCTCCGCCGTCAGTCCCCAGGTCGAGGAGGACCTCGCGGCGGGGGTGGCCTCCTACCGGGACTACGTCCTCGGCCAGGCGACCGGGACCCGGGAGGCCACCACCGTCCTCACCGACGCCGTGCGCGCCGGCGACCTGCCGGCCGCCCGCGCGGCCTACGCGCCCAGCCGGGTGGGCTGGGAGCGCATCGAGCCGGTGGCCGGCCTCGTCGAGGAGCTCGACGGCAGGCTCGACGCCCGGGTCGACGACTTCGCGGGCGTGGACGACCCGGACTTCACCGGCTGGCACCGGCTCGAGCACCTGCTCTTCGCGCAGGGCACCACCGAGGGCGGCGCGCCCTTCGCCGACCAGCTCGACGCCGACCTGGTCACCCTCGAGACCGAGCTCGCCGAGGCCGACATCACCGCACTCGACGTCGCCCAGGGCGCCGGTGAGCTCGTCGAGGAGGTCTCCCGCGGCAAGATCACCGGGGAGGAGGACCGGTACGCCCACACCGACCTGTGGGACTTCGCGGCCAACATCGAGGGGTCGGCGGCCGCCGTGGAGCGGTTGGCACCCGCCCTGCAGACGCAGGACCCGGAGCTGCTCTCCGCCGTCCAGGCGGGGCTGACCCAGGTCCAGGAGGGATTGGCTCCCTACGCCCTGCCCGAGGGCGGCTACGCCTCCTACGAGACCCTCACCGAGGACGACCGCCAGCAGCTGTCGGCCCAGCTGGCCGCCCTCTCCGAGGAACTGTCCCGGGTGCCCGGCGCGCTCGGCCTGGAGTGAGCCGCCGGCTCAGCCGGCGCGCTCTGCTGGGCGGCGCCGCGGCCACCGGCGCGGCCGGCGCGCTGGGGCTGGCCGGCTGCTCGTCCGCCGAGCAGGCCGCTCCCGTCGCCCGGTCCTTCGCCGGCGGTCAGCAGGTGGGCGTCGCGGAGCCGGTGGCGGCCTTCGGGTTGATGGCCGCCTTCGACGTCGTCGACGCCGACCGGGCCGCGCTCGCCCGCACGCTGCAGACCCTCTCCGTCGAGACGGCCCGGCTGGTCGACGGCACCGCGCCGGAGGAGCGCGACCGGAGGTTCCCGCCGGCCGACACCGGCGTGGTCACCGGCGACCGGCACCCGCGCATCACGGTGTCGGTGGGGGCGTCGCTGTTCGACGACCGCTTCGGGCTCGCCGACCGCAGGCCGGCCGAGCTGGTGCCCATGCCCTACCTGGCCAACGACCGGCTGGACCCGGCGCGGACGCACGGGGACCTGCTGGTCACCGTCTCCGCCGACGCCCCCGACGTCTGCCTGCACGCGCTGCGCCAGGTCATGCGGGCCACCCGCGCGGGGCTCGCGGTGCGGTGGGTGCTCGACGGCTACAACCGCGCGGACGCCGTGCACACCCCCGGGCGCACGGAGAACCGCAACCTGCTCGGGTTCAAGGACGGCACGGCGAACCTCGACCCGACCGAGGCCGAGGTCATGGACCGCTTCGTCTGGGTCGGCGGCGACCGCAACGGCGGAGCCGAGCCTCCGTGGGCGGTCGGCGGCACGTACCAGGTCGTCCGGGTCATCCGCATGTTCGTCGAGCAGTGGGACCGGGCCAGCCTGGCCGAGCAGGAGGACGTCATCGGCCGGCGCAAGGTCTCCGGCGCGCCGCTGGACGGCCGGCGCGAGGAGGACGACCCCGACTTCGCCGGCGACCCCGACGGCCGCACCACGCCGCTGGACGCGCACATCCGGCTGGCGCGGCCCCGCACCGCCGACACCGAGCACCAGCGGCTGCTGCGCCGCGGGTTCTCCTACTCCCGGGGGCACGACGCCTCCGGGTTGCTGGACCAGGGGCTGGCCTTCGTCAGCTACTCGCGCACGCTGGGCCAGTTCCTCGCCGTCAACGACCGCCTCCGCGGGGAGCCGCTCGAGGAGTACGTGCAGCCCGAGGGCGGCGGCTTCTTCTTCGTCCTGCCCGGCGTGGACGACGGCGGGTGGCTCGGGCAGCAGCTGCTGGCCTGACCCGGCCCGGTCGGCCGTCGTCGGTCACCCGCGCGGGGCGGCCCCGGTCAGGGCTCGGCGAACCAGGCGAACCCGAGCCCCGGGACGACGAGCTGCCCGTCCCGCACCGGGAGGACGCCGTCGCTGCCGTGCACCTGCTCGAAGCCGCCGAAGCCGGTGACGGTGTCGGCGTCCACGGCCTGCGGGGCGGCCGAGAAGTTGGCCAGCCCGACGAAGGTGCCGCTGCGGGGGTGCTTGCGCCGCCACACCAGGACGGCGTCGCTGCCGGCGTCCACCACCGCCGACTCCACGCCGCCGCGCAGCGCCAGCAGCGAGCGGCGCACCTCTCCCAGCCGCCGGATCCCGGCGAAGACCCGCCCCTCCAGGGTGGCCGGGTCGTCGCGGCGGGCGGCGGCGTCCCAGTCCATCGGCGGCCGGTGCATCCAGCGGTTGTCGGGGGCCAGCGCCGGGTCCTCGAGGTAGCCGGCGTCGTTGCGCAGCGCCAGCTCGTCGCCCATGTACAGCAGTGGGATGCCGCCGTGGGCGTGGACGACCGAGTACAGCAGCAGCAGCCGGCGGACCCCGGCGTCCAGCGCGGCGTCGTCCCCGGCCTCGAGGGCGGCCTCGATCCCGCACAGCGACGCGGCCGAGCCGGAGATGCGGGCGTCGCCGGTGGCCTCGTTCTCCTGGAACAGCGCGCCGCGGGCGAAGGAGCCGGGGAAGCGGCCCGCGTAGAAGTCGTTGAGGAAGCGCCGGTGGGCGAAGGCGTCGAGGCCGACGGCGGCGGCGTCCTCGTCAGTGATCGCCCAGCCGATGTCGTCGTGGCCGCGCACGTAGGTGACCCACGTGGCGCTCGGCGGGACCGGCCGCATCCGGCGCAGCGCCTGCCGGGCCAGCCGGACGTCCCCGGTGGCCAGGCTGCTCCACAGCAGCACCATC
>DASQNB010000301.1:0-1632 GCA_035645175.1 Geodermatophilus sp. | reverse complement strand
GCATGCGGAGGACGACCTCGCCCCCGCGCTGGACCAGGCCGAGGACCGGCGGCTTGTCCTTCGAGCGTGCCCCGGCCGGCCGGGCGCGCCCCTCAGCCGCCGGCGGCGACCCGGGCGCCCCTTTTGGCGACCGCGGCCGGGTTGCCCTTGTGACCGGCGGCCACGTGGACCTCGCCGATCTCGACCTCGCCCGCGAGCCGCACCGGCGGGGTCCGGGCCACCAGGCCGGTGCGGAGCTGCTCGGTCATGAGCTGCACGTCAGGCTGGCTCAGGCCCAGCTCCTGGGCGATCCGCCGGTTCGAGAGATTCAGGCCCATGAGGTACAGGCACAGAACCCAGACCCGCAGCGGCCGATGGTGCCCGGCGAGAACCGTGCCGGTCAGGTCATCGAAGCGGCTGCCACAGACCGTGCAGCGGTAGCGCTGCCGGTCCGGCTGAGTGTCGTCGCGGCCATAGCGGGCCACGGCAGCGCTGCCACAGCTCGGGCAGCGAACCCCCTCCGGCCAGCGATGCTGGCGCACCAGCTCGTAGCACTTTGCGTCATCGATCAGGGACGACAGGTCCACCAAAGGCGGCATGAGCGGCACCGATGCTCGCAGCCGGACCCGTCCTCGACCGCTCACTACGCCCGTCGATGCCTTCCCGGGCCGACCACCCCGAAACCCGATAAGAGCCAACATCGATTGCGACGGAGCAGGGTCTTAGGCCGGCATAGAGAGGAGTTCGCCGGCCCCGCGGTCGCCGCCGAAGCGGGCGAACAGCGCGATCGAGGCCTCGACCATGCGCACGGCCCGGGACACCACGCAGGTGCGGCGGCGGAAGCGGGCCAGCCAGTGCCGCTGGCGGGCGTGGTCGCGCTCGATCCCGTGCGTCTCCCCCTTGCCGACGAACAGCCGCCCTTGCGGGATCAGCGCGGCGTGGGCCGCCCAGTCGTCCGTGCAGTAGAGACGAGGGCTCCAGCGCTCCGCACGCTCGAGCAGTCGGCTCAAGGTGGCGGCGTCACGACCACCGCACTCCCGGTCGACCACGCGCCCTGAAGCACGATCCCGAGCTTTCCAGACCCAGAGCTTGTTCCGCTTTTTTGGGATAGTGCCACATCTCGTCCAGCTCGACCGCGACGGCGTGGCCCTCGGGCCCGGGTTTCTGGGCGTAGACTTCGGCGAAGCGCTCGATCCAGACCATGACGGTGGGCGTGGACACGCCCAGCAGCTTGGCCGTGCGGTTCATCGACAGGCCGCTGACGTAGAGCAGGACGGCGGTGACCTTCATCGCCAGCGGCATCCCGCGCGGCGGCGTGCCGGTGAAGTTGAGCCCGCAGACCTTGCAGCGGTAGCGCTGCTTGCCCCGCATCAGGCCGTTCTTGACGTGCTCCTCAGCCCCGCACCGCTTGCACCGCAGCCCCATCGCCCCGCTCCGCCGGCCGTTCCGCCGCCGACGGATATGGGCGATCTACGCATGCCTAAAACCCTGCATCCTGCTTCTGGTAACCCCTACCTGATCTTCAAGCGGCCAGTTGAGGAAGAAGGAGAGCTCCAGGCCGAGCTTGAACCCTAACCGCTTCAGCGCCTCCCGCTCCTTTTCTTTGGTATAATCCTCTTCCTTGAACACCTTGCTAACCCGGATAATTCACGT
>DASQNB010000300.1:0-5247 GCA_035645175.1 Geodermatophilus sp. | reverse complement strand
GCCGGGCTGCTCGCCCTCGTCACCGGGACGGCGCGCTAGCTCGAGGCGATGCGGTCCAGGACCGCGATCGCCAGCTGCTCCGGGGCCTGCTCGGGGATCCAGTGGCTCACCCCCGCCAGCTCGACGAACCGGTAGTCGCCGTTGACGTGCTCGGCGCAGGCCTCCGCCGCCTTCCGCCCGATCGCGACGTCGGCGTCGCTCCACACGTACGCCGTCGGCACCGGCACCGGGTCGACCGGCGTGCCCGAGCTCATCGCCCGGTACCAGTTGAGCGCGGCGGTCAGCGCGCCCGGCGCCGACAGCACGGCGACGTACTCGTCGACGGCCTCGGCCGGGACAGCGTCCCCGAACATCCGCCGCAGCCGCCGGGCGTCGTCGGCCAGGAGCACCTCCTCGGCCTTCCCCTGCTGCCAGAACAGCCGGATGTAGGCCGACCGCTCCTGCTGCTCGGGGTCCGTGCGCCACGCCTCGGTGAACGCCGACGGGTGCGGCACCGAGACCGCGGTCAGCGAGCGCACCCGGTCCTCGTGCCACGCGGCCAGCGCCCAGGCCACGTTGGCGCCCCAGTCGTGGCCGACGACGTCGGCCACCGGGACGTCCATCGCCGTCATCAGGTCGGCGGTGACCTGCGCGAGGTTGGCCAGCGCGTAGGCCTCGACCTCCGCGGGTCGCGCGCCGGGGGAGTAGCCCAGCTGGTCGACGGCGTAGGTGCGCAGCCCCGCCCCGGTCAGCTGAGGGGTCACCGCGGCCCACGACGCGGAGGTCTCCGGGAAGCCGTGCAGCAGCACCACGGGCCGGCCGTCGTCCGGCCCGTCGGCGTGGACGTCGAAGGTGAGGTCGCCGACGTCCACGCGCAGGAGCTGTCCCGTCATGCTCGCGACGCTACCGTCGGCAGTCGTGAGCAGCCCGGAACGCGACTTCGTCACCGCGCACCTCGACGACCTGCACGCCGACCTCGACGCCTGGCTGCGGATCCCGTCGATCTCCGCCGACCCCGCTGCCGCGGCCGACGTCACCGCCAGCGCCGAGTGGCTGGCCGGCGCGCTGCGCCGCACCGGCTTCCCGGTCGTCGAGGTCTGGGAGACCGCCGGCGCCCCGGCCGTCTACGCCGAGTGGCCGTCGGCGGACGACGGTGCGCCGGTCGCCCTCGTGTACGGACACCACGACGTCCAGCCGGTCGACCCGCTGGAGCTGTGGGAGCACCCGCCGTTCGAGCCCACCCGCGTCGAGGGCCCCGACGGCCCGGAGCTGCACGCCCGCGGCGCCATCGACGACAAGGGCAACGTCGCCATGCACCTGCTCGGCATGCGCGCGCACCTGGCCGCGACCGGCCGCGACACCCCGGCGGTCACCGTCAAGGTCCTGGTCGAGGGCGAGGAGGAGTCCGGGTCACCGCACTTCGCCGCGCTGCTCCGCGAGTGGGCCGACCGGCTGCGCTGCGACGTCGTCGTGGTCAGCGACACCGGGATGGCCGCCCCCGACGTCCCGAGCGCCGTGGTCGCCATGCGCGGGCTGGCCGACGCCGAGATCACCCTCCGCGGGCCCGCCGTCGACCTGCACTCCGGCTCCTTCGGCGGGGGCGTCCCCAACCCGCTGCACGCGATGGCGACCCTCCTGGCGGGCCTGCACGACGAGCAGGGGCGGGTCACGCTCCCCGGCTTCTACGACCGGGTGCGGCCGCTGACCGACCGGGAGCGCGCGCTGATGGCCCGCGTGCCCTTCGACGAGCAGGCCTGGCTGGCCGGGCCGGCCGCCTCGCGCGTCGCCACCGGCGAGGCGGGGTTCAGCACGCTGGAGCGGATCGGCGCCCGGCCCACCGCCGAGGTCAACGGCCTGTGGGGTGGCTACACCGGCCCCGGCCACAAGACGATCATCCCGGCCGAGGCGCACGCGAAGATCACCTTCCGGCTGGTGGCCGACCAGCGCCCCGCCGACCTCGCCGAGCAGGTCCGCGGCTGGGTGGCGGCGAACCTGCCCGAGGGCATCCAGGCCGACGTGCACGTCCCGGCCGGCGGCGTCTCGCCGTGCGCCAGCGACCTGGACTCCCCGGCGATGGCCGCTCTGCTCACCGCGATCGGGCAGGCCTTCGATGCCGACCCCGCCGACGTCCTGTTCACCCGCGAGGGGGGCAGCGGGCCGGAGGCCGACCTGGTCGACGTCCTCGGTGCCCCGCTGCTCTTCCTCGGCGCCGGGCTGCCCACCGACCGCATCCACTCGCCGAACGAGCGGGTGCTGCTGTCGATGCTGCACCGCGGCGCCGAGGCCGTGGCGCACCTGTGGCGGGAACTCGCGACCGTCCCCCTCCGCCCGCGGTGACGCCGGGGGAGGCGCGCTTCGGCCCGTACCGGGTGCTCGGTGTGCTCGGCCGCGGCGGCATGGGCCAGGTGCTGCGGGCGCACGACGGCGACCACGAGCGGGACGTCGCGCTCAAGGTGCTGCACCCGCACTGGGCCCAGGACGAGGGCTACCGCGACCGCTTCCGGCGCGAGGCCCGCATCGCCGCCCGGCTCACCGAGCCGCACGTCATCCCCATCCACCGGTACGGGGAGATCGACGGCCAGCTCTTCCTCGACATGCGGTTGGTGGAGGGCGAGGACCTCGACTCGCTGCTGCGGCGCGCCGGCCCGGTGGACCCCGCCCGCGCCGTCGACCTGGTCGGCCAGGTCGCCCGCGCGCTGGACGCCGCCCACGCGGGGGGACTGGTCCACCGGGACGTCAAGCCCTCGAACGTGCTGCTCGTCGCGCGCGCCGACCGGCGGGACCTGGCCACCTCGGTCGCCGGTGAGGACTTCGCCTACCTGGCCGACTTCGGCATCGCCCGCGGCGCCGGGGACGGTCCCGGGCCGGCGCTGACCGCCGTCGGCAGCGCGGTCGGCAGCACCGAGTACATGGCCCCCGAGCGCTTCGGCCCGACGCCACCGGACGCCCGGGCCGACGTCTACTCGCTGGCCTGCCTGCTCTTCGAGCTGCTCACCGGGCGCCGTCCGTTCGTGCCGGCCGACCCGGCGCGGCTGATGGCCGCCCACCTGCACGAGCACCCGCCCGCACCGTCGTCCCTGCGCCCCGGGCTGCCGCCCGCCCTGGACCACGTCGTCCTGCAGGGGATGGCCAAGGACCCGGACCGACGGTGGCAGCGCGCCGGTGACCTGGCAGCCGCGGCGCGGTCGGCACTGGCCGGCAGTGGCGTGCCGGCGCCCCACCCGGACGCCGTCACCTCCGTCGGGCCGGCCGCCGGCTGGGGTCGGTCGATCACCCGGTCGGAGCCGACGGCCGTCCCGGTTCCCGTCTCCCCGACCCTCGTCGGTCCGACCGCGGCTCCGGCAGGTCCGGCCCGGCGCCGGTCCGGGTGGCTGCCGTGGCTGCTGACCGCGGCCGCGACGGCGGCGGCCCTGCTGCTCGCCGGGCTGCTCGTCACCAGCGACCGCCGGGCCGACGAGGCCGCCGGCGAGGTCTCCGGAGTCGCCCAGCGGCTGCTCGGGCTGACCCTGCCCCAGGGCGTCGACCCCGCCGACTGCGCGGCCGTCCCCCCGGTCGGGGCGGAGCTGGGGCGGCTGGACTGCCCGGCGGGTGACCTCGACGACGAGGGCGCGCCTGCGGGGACCTACACGCTCTACGCCGGGGACGGCGCGGCCACCACCTTCGCCGAGTACGTCGAGGCGCAGGGGTTGCCGGTCCTCCGGAGCGTGTACGACTGCAGGGACCGCGACGACCCGGAGGGCTGGGTGCAGCTGCGGGACTCCGACGACCAGGCGGTCGGCCGGCTGGCCTGCTCCCTCGACGCGGACGGCGACGCCCAGCTGCGCTGGACCTGGAGCGACACGGGCACGCTCGCCGTCGTCGAGGTGCGCGGTGGCGGGGAGGACGCGCTGTCGGACCTGGTCTCGTGGTGGGACGACGAGGCCGACCGTCGGTGACCGGAGCTCCCGGGCTGCGGTCCTAGGGTGGCGCCGTGAGTGGGCAGTCGAGCGCGCCGGCGGGCTGGTACCCCGACCCCGACGGCGCGCCGGGGACGGTGCGCTGGTGGGACGGCGCCGACTGGTCCGACGTCACCACCCCGGCCGGCCCCGGCGTGGCCGTGCAGGCACCGGCGGTCCAGGCCGCGGCGGTGCAGGCCCCGGTGGTCGAGGCACCCGACCGGCCCGCCGAGCCGTCGCAGCCCGACGGGGAGCGTCCGCCGCGGCGCACCGCCTGGGTGGTCGGCCTGTCGGTCCTCGGGCTGGTGCTCGTGGTCCTCATCGGCTTCCTCGTCGGGCGGCCCAGCGGGCTGGACGACGACCGGTCCGGCGCCGCAGCGCCGGTCCCGACCGGTTCCCCCTTCCCGCCCGGCACGGTGCGGATCGTCGACGAGGCCGCCGGGATCGCCTACCCGTACCTCGGCGCGGGCTGGTCCGAGTACGACCTGCAGGACGTCGCCGAGACCACCTCGGTGGCCGGGCAGTACCTGGTCACCCAGCCCGTGACACCGAGCGGCGACCCGTTCATCGCCCAGTGCACCTCGGGGCCGCTGTCGCCGCTGTTCGGCTACGCCGGACCGGGCAGCCTGCAACCGACGCTCGCCCAGGTCGCGCGGAGCGTGCGCCTGAACTACTACCCGCGCCCCAACGAGCAGGAGGTCCTGCGCGACGAGCCCCGCACCGTCGACGGCGCCCCCGCCCACCTGCTCGAGTTCGACCTCTCCTGGGACGTCGACGGCTTCGACGCGACGGGGGAGCGGGCCGCGCTGCTGCTCGTCGACGTCGGCCGGCCGGTCCCGGCGCTGCTCTACCTCTCCGTCCCCAACACCCACGCGGAGCTCTACGGGGTCATCGACCAGGTGGTCGACGCCGTCGACGTGCTGTGACACCGTCGGCCTACCGGCCGACACCGCCTCCACGTGCCTTCCCCGACGTGCGTTGAGCTCCAGGCTCCCGTCCCTGCTCGGGGGAGCCTCCGGCCCCCCGCTCGCCGGGACCCGCACCGCGGCCAGGTGCCGTCCCCCGGCGACCACGGACGCACACTCGTCGGCGATCGCCGCGCCCACCGCCGCACGGCGGGAGGTCCCCGGGCGCGGATAGGGTCGGGCACGTGACTGCAGCTGGGGCCGACCTCACCCTCCGGCACCCGGTGGAGCGCTTCCGACTCGAGAACGGGTTGCGCGTCGTCCTGGCGCCCGACCGCAGCGTCCCGGTGGTCGCCGTGACCGTCTCCTACGACGTCGGGATGCGCAACGAGCCCCAGGGCCGCACCGGTTTCGCCCACCTCTTCGAG
>DASQNB010000299.1:0-9595 GCA_035645175.1 Geodermatophilus sp. | reverse complement strand
CGGCGAGCCACTGGTTGGCGTCGTGGAGGGCGGTGAAGGCGGGTTTGGCGGTGCCGTCCAGGCGCAGCAGACCAAAGTTGTTCTCGTAGACTGTCCAGTCGTCGCGGTCGCGGATGGTGAACACGAACGCGTGCGTCACGTACCCGTACCGCTGCTGCACCATCGTGATCGCCCGCCGCAGGTAGTCCGCCTGGGTGACCTCGTCGACCCCCGCGCTCCACCCCTCGCCGGCCCCGGTCGTCCAGCCGAACTCGGTGAACCAGATCGGCTTGCCGCCGTCGCCGTGGGCGGCCATCACCTCGCGTACCCGCTCCACGTTGGTGATCCGGTACGGGTGCTCCGCAGGCGGCGCCTCCGGCGGCTCGGCTGCCGGCCCCTGGTAGGGGTGGACCCCCAGCGCGTCGAACCAGCCCCCGCCCCCGGCGGCGTACATGCGCCCGATCCACTCGGCGTTGGCCCCACTGACGCCGCCGCTGACCACCGTCGCCTGCGGATCCCCGGCCTTCACCCCCGCGTACCCGGCGCGCAGCACACCCACGTACGCCGCCGGGTCGCCCTCCGGGCAGGTGCCCGTCACACAGTCGGGTTCGTTCCAGACCTCCCAGGCCGCGACCCGTCCGGCGTACCGCGCGGCCAGGTACCGCACCACCCGCTCGAACTGGCCCACGTCCGTCGGCAGGACCTTCAGGTCGTCACTGCCACTGAGCCACCCCGGCGTGCACGCGACGGTCGCCAGCACCCGCAACCCCCGCCGGGCCGCCTCGGCCACCGTGGCGTCCAACCGGCCCTGGTACCACTCCGACACCAGCCCGGGCCCGGCCTCCTCGAGCGAGCACCAGCCCACCCCCACCCGCACCCACCCCGAGCCCGACGCGGCGACCGCGTCGAGCATCTGCGTGTTCACCGCCCAGTCCCGCCAGAGCGAGAAGACCTCCACCCCCGTCTCCAGCACCCGCGTCGGGGCGGCGGAGTCCTCGTCACCCTGCCCCTCACCGGCCGGGTCCCGAGCGACGAGGACCGCGGCGAGGACCAGCGCCGCGAGCCCGGCCGCCGCGAGGACGGCCAGTCGAGTCCGGTGCCGGCGCGGGGGAGGCGGGCCCTCGGCGGCGCTGGACGGGACCTGCGACGCCGCGGTCACGGCCGCCCGTCCGGGGCGTGCCCCGGGGGGGAGCCCGCCCCGAGGACCTGGCGGTAGACGTCCAGGACCCGACCGGCGGTGCGACGGACGTCGTTGTGCTCGAGGACGTGGCGCCGCACCCGCTCACCCTCCTCGTCCGCCGCCCGGCGGTCCTGCAGGCGCGGGACGACCGCTGCAGCGAGCGCGGCCGCGTCCCCCGGCGGGACGACCGCCGAACGGGCGCCGGGCGCGACGACCTCCCGGGCTCCGGCGACGTCGGTCGCCACGAGGCTCCGACCGGAGGCCGCGGCCTCCAGCAGCACCAGGGCCATCCCCTCCCACCGGGACGGCAGGACGACGACGTCGGCCGCGAGGTACCAGTCACGGGGATCGGCCCGGCCCACGAACCGGACCCCCTCGGGCGCCCGGTCCACGAGCTCGGCACGGTCGGGCCCGTCGCCCACCAGCACGAGATCCGCGTCGGGGACCGCCTCCCGGACCGACGACCAGGCATCGAGGAGCACGTCCTGGCCCTTCTGGCGACTGAGCCGGCCCACGCACACGGCCAGGGGGCCGGAGCCGACGCCGAGACGGGCACGCACCGCCGACCGGTCGCCGGGCGAGAAGCGATCGACGTCCACCCCGTTGGGGACGACGACGGTGCGGCCCTCCAGGCGGAGGCCGGCGCGGAGGCCGTCCTCGCACTCGGCCTGGCTCACACAGACCACCCGGTCGGTCCACCGCAGGGCCCGGCGCTCCCACTGCAGCGTGGCGGTGCGCAGCGGGCCACGCACGGCGAGGAAGGACCAGGCGTGCGGCTGGTAGACCGTGGGGAGGCGGCCGCGCAGGGCCAGCCGACCTGCCAGGCCGGCCTTCGCACTGTGCAGGTGGACGACGTCGGGGGCCGCCCGTCGGGCCACACCTGCCAGCCGGGTCGTCTCGGGGACGACCGCGGGGCCCGGGTTCCGCGTGGCCTCCCAGGGGACCACCTCGGCTCCGGCCGCAGCTGCCTCGACCGGGAGATCACCCTCGCGCGGACAGGTGACCACGACGTCCCAGTTCGCCGCGATCTGGTGACGCACCAGGTCCAGGACGCAGCGGGCCACCCCCTCGGTGGTCGGCTGGGAGACGTGCAGGACACGCGGACGTCTCGACCCACCCATGTGTCCTCCTCGTACCTCCGCCCGCTCGCGGGCCGTCGCGCCCCCCGAGGGTCCCCCGGCCGGGCCGCCGGCTCACATCGTCGGGCACTGCGTTCCCCGGTGCGCGTCCGGCCCTGCAGGCACCGGACCGGCCCACGCCCCGGCGACCCCTCGGTAGGGTCCCGACGTGCACGGTCCCGGCGCGGTGGGGAAGCTCGTCGGGTGAGAGCCGCGTCCTCAACTCCAGGAACCCGGGCAACGGTGCCCGACCGCAGGCCCGGTGCGCCACTGCGGGTCCTCGTCGTCATGCCATCCGCCATCTCGGGTCGGGACGTCGACTGGGTCCTCCGGCTCGTCGCCGCCACAGACCGCCTCGAGCCCACCGTCCACACGCTCGGCACCGCCGGTCGGCGGAACGGGTCGGCCGCCGGGGTGTTGTCCGACGTCCTCCGGCTGCGCGCCGAACTGCGGGCCCGAGACCCCGATGTCGTGCTCGCGAACGGATCGGCTGCCGGCGCTGCGGTGCTCCCGGCCGCGACACTCACCGGTCACCGGGTCGTCCGCGTGGACCACGGGTCCGGCTCACCGGGGCCGAGGTGGCTCTCCCGCCGGGCCTCCGCCGTCGTCAGCACCTCGCCGGCGGACGTGTCGACGGCCGAGGGCCCGAGCCTGCTGTCCCGACCTGGTTCCGACGACGTGTCGGCAGCGGAGCTGCGGGAGGCCGCGCACCGCCTGGCCGGCGTGCTGGCCGAGGCGGCCGGACGCCCGGGCGCGGGCATCGACCCGACGCAGGCCCCGCCGATGAGCGTCGTCGTGCCGGTGTGGCGGGAGGGTGCCCTCGTCGACGACCTCGTCGACGCGCTGCTGCCCCAGCTGCGCCCGGAGGACGAGCTGGTGATGGTCGACGACGGCAGCCCCGACGACACCGCCGAGCGCGCGGAGCGAGCGGCGGCACATCACCCGCAGGTCCGGGCGCTGCGCCAGGAGAAGAACTCCGGTGCGGCCGCGGCACGCAACGCCGGCGTGGCGGTGGCCCGCCACGCCCACCTCGCCTTCACCGACGCCGGGTGTCACTGGGGCGACGGGTGGCTGGACGGGATGCGGACGCCGTTCGCCGAGTCGCCCTCCCCTGACCTCGTCGCTGGGGCCTACCGGGTGAGCCGGCGCAGCGTGCTGGAGGCCGCATCGGCCGTGGGGTGCTATCCCGATGTCGCCGAGGTCCGCCGGTCCGGCCCGTTGACCACGGCGTGGTCCGTGCTCTTCGGGCGCCGCTTCGACCCCACGCGGCCCGCCGGGCGGTCGATCTCGGTCACCCGGCGGGCTCTCGACGCTGTGGGTGGCTGGCCCGAGGACGTCCGCGCGCACGAGGACCTCGACCTCAGCCGGTCGATCGCCGAACGTGGCCTCAGGTGCGTGCTCACGACCGATGCCGACCTGGTGTGGGACCAGGCGGGCGTGCGCGGAACGTTGCGCATGTACGTGCGTTACGGACGGGGAGACGCCGAGGCGACCGACCGTCAGGCGCTGGTGCGGGACGTCGCCCGCGCCGTGGCCTACCTGGTCGGTGGCCTCGGCCTGGCCGTCGGCGGCCCCCGGGTCCGGGCCGTCCTGGTCCTCGGCGCGGCCGGCTACCTGTGGGTCCCGCTCGCCCGGGCCCGACGAGAGGAGCGCCCGTTCGCCACCGCGGCGCTCGTGCCCCCGGTGATCGTGCTCAAGGACCTCGCCAAGGTGTGGGGGGTGTTGGAGGTCGTCCGCGGGCGGGTCGGCGGTCGGTCGCGGGCGCACTCCTGAGTCGGTGACCCGACTGGTTCGTGCGGCCCCGTGCTCGCAGGTGCAGTCCGGGCTGCCGGTCTCGGCGCCACGGCGCGGCACCAGGGGGTGCTGCTGGTAGGCGCACACACCGGACGCAGGTCGAGCCGCCGCCGACGTTCCCGCGGGAACGCCGGCGGCGGCTCGTCGTCCTGGCCGGGACGGTGGCGGGGTGGGTGCCCCGCCACCGTCAGCGCTCAGGCCCGGACGTCGTGCGCGTGCTCGTGGTCGTGTTCGAGGCCGCCACCACCCGGGGGCACCACGAAGGTGCCCTCGGGGCCGGCCGGGGCCGGCAGCTCGAACGGCCGACCAGGGACCTCCTCGCCCGGGACGCCGTTCACCGACTCGGTGGAGTAGGAGAACGTCAGCATCGCGAACGCGATGAGGTCGCTGTTCACCTCGAGGGCGTCGAGGGCCAGGTTGTCGATGGTGTCGCAGGCCAGGTGGTAGCACTGGTCGAACGACTCACCCGCGACGCCGCCCCAGATCGCGGCCTGTGCCTCGTTCTTGACGACCTCGGCGCCGGTGAAGAGCCCACCCGACGGGATGCCGTTGTTGATGAAGACCTGGTAGTCGCTGCGCCCCGAGTACTCGGCGTCGTCGTAGGGCACGCCGATCGCCGTGTAGTACGACTCGTAGACGTCCTCGATGGCCGTGGACCCCGCCGGGATCGCGACCGGCGCCGGCCAGGTCGACACGTCGGAGTCGTAGACCATCTGGACGTAGTTCGGCGACGCCACCATGTCGTAGTTCATGTAGAGCGCGATGCGGTCCCGCTCCTCCTGGGACAGCCCGTTGACGTAGTCGGTCGAGCCGACCAGCCCCTGCTCCTCCGCGGCCCACCAGCCGAACCGCAGGGTGTTCTCCGGCTCGGTGTCGGCCATCATCAGCGCGGTCTCGAGCAGCGCGGACGAGCCGGAGCCGTTGTCGTTGATCCCCGGTCCCGCGGGGACGCTGTCGAGGTGGGCGCCGGCCATGACGACGTTGTCGGTGTTCTCCCCTGGGAGCTCCGCGATGACGTTGTGGTCGGTGCGGATCTCCGGCTCGAGGACCTGCACCCGGGCGGTCGAGCCCGGGGCGGCCAGCCGCTCGCCGTCGGCGAAGCTCGCGCCGACGACGGGGATGGGCGCCTCGTACGGCGCGAGGGTCCCGAGGGCGAGGGCCTCACGGTCCGGCGTGTCCCCCTGGTTGAAGACGACGACGGCCTCGGCGCCGGCCGCGACCGCGTTCTCCACCTTCACCGCGAAGTTGCAGGTACCGCGCTGGACGAGGGCGATGTCGCTCGGGCCGGAGAAGTCCAGGCCGGTGAAGTCGGCCGCCTCGCAGCCGCTCGTCGAGGCCCGGGGTGGCGCGAGGGCGAGGTCGACCGGGATGACCTGCCCCGTGACGTCACCGGCACCGCTGTTCGCGAACACACCGCTCTGGTAGGTGGCGCTGGTCGGTGCGGTCTGCTGGAGGAGCGCCGGGAAGTTGAACGTGACGTCGACCGGGTCGAGGCTGACCTGGTAGCCCGCCTCCTCGAGGAGCCCCGAGACGTAGTCGACGCTGGCGGCGTAGCCCTCCGTGCCCGCGGCCCGGGTGTCCGGGTAGACCGGGTCGGTGCTGTTGTCGGCGATCTTCTGGAACGCACGCTCGTGCTCGAGCACCCCGTCGAGCGTCACGCACTCGAGCAGCTCGTCGTAGGTGTCGTTGTCCCGGTGCTCGCACCCCCTCCCCGGGCCGGCGGTGGCCGCCGTGGCAGGCAGTGCCAGGGCCAGCAGCAGTCCACTGCTGCCCAGGGCGATGGCTCGGGACGTGGTCCGTCGTTGGCTCAAGTCGATCCCTTCCCCTCCTGACCGGCGGCGGGACCGACGCCGGACACCGACACCGTCGTCGATCCCAGGACCTTGCACCCGATCGGACGCCGGTTGCACAGCGCCAGATACGCGGTGCCGAGCGTCACGAGTCGGCGCCGGACGATCGATGGAGCGCCAGCAGGCCATGTGACCTGCACATTGTCGCCCTCCACAGAGGGACACGCCACACCCGTTGAGTGACGTCGAGTCAGTCACCAGTAGCGATGCGTGAGTACCGATCACTCCTCGAAGAGCGTGACCAACTCGTCGGGTGTGCAGGCCACGTGCAGCGGGACGACGGACACCGTCCACGCGGGACGGCGCTGGTCGATGCCGAGCGCGAGGTCCCAGGCGGCGCGGGCGGACAGCGGGCCGAAGCAGGCGTCGTCCCCGTCCTCGCCCAGGGCGACCTCGACCAGCCAGGTGTCGGAGAGGTCCGCCGCCAGCTCGGCGAAGTCCGGATCGGTGCCGTCCTCGGGCTCGGGCGCATCGGCCTGGACGGGGTAGACGATGGCCATGGCAGGCCCTCCTAGAGCTGGATGCCGCGGGTGAGCGCGCCGTCCACGACGAGGTTGGTCCCGGTCGTGAAGCTGGAGACCGGGCTGGACAGGAAGACCACGGCACGCGCCATCTCCTCCGCCGTGCCCATGCGGCCGGTGGGGTTCAGGCCGAGCGCTGCGGCGAACAGGTCGGGGTCGCCTCGCTCGACGCCCTGCCAGAAGCCGTCCGGGAAGTAGGTGTTGCCCGGCGAGACGACGTTGGCCCGCACCCCGCGCCCGGCCAGCTGCATGGCCAGTCCGGAGACGTAGCCGACGATCGCCGTCTTCATCGTCCCGTACGGGCCCGAGACGGCGTCGGACTCCCGGCCCGAGACGCTGGAGACGGCCACGATCGAACCCTTCCCGCTGCGTTCCAGGTGCGGGACGGCCGCCTTCGCGAGCCGCACCGTGTGCATCAGGTCGACCTCGAAGCTCGTGTACCAGTTCTCCTCGGTGTCCGGGATGGCCAGCGCGCTCACGTTGGCGACGACGGCGTCCAGTCCGCCGAGCCGGCCGGCGGCGTCCCCGACCCAGGCGGTGAGCGCCGGACCGTCCCGGACGTCGAGCCGGACGCCGGTGGCCCGACCGCCGCGCTCGGCGATCGCCTTCTCCGTCGCCTCGATCTCGGCGGCGTCCCGGGCGCAGAACTCCACGACCGCGCCCTCGTCGACGAACGCCTCGACGATGGCCCGGCCGATGCCGCGGGTGCCCCCGGTGACGAGCACGCGGGAGTCGGTGAGCTGCAGGTCCACGGGGTGCCTCCGGAGGGTCGTCAGAGCAGGGCCGCCGCGCGGCGGCGCAGGTCGTCGTGCAGCCCGCCGTAGGCGGACACCCGGGGCAGCAGGGACTTCCGGGCCTTGACCACGGTGCTGTAGTTCGCGTCGACGACGTTGGCGATCGGGACCTCGACGATCTGCGAGAGCAGCTGGTAGGCGTCCATCGGGTGCAGCCCGTACAGCTCGCCGAACCAGCGCACCAGCTCCACCTGGCCGATCCGCCAGGCGTCCTCCAGGGGGCGGCTGGAGCCGATGGTCATCCAGTGGGTGTCGTCCTCGAGGCGCGGCCAGGCCGGCGCGCCGCCCTTGACCAGCTCCACGACGAGCGTGGTGGTCATCGCGCCCTCGACGGCGGTGCCGCAGGCCTCACCCTCGCCCTGGCGGTAGTGCCCGTCGCCGATCGAGAACAGCGCGCCCGCGACGTTGACCCCGAGGAAGCAGGTGGTGCCCGGGCGCATCTGCGGGGTGTCCGTGTTGCCGCCGAAGCGCTCGGGCACCAGCGAGCTGCGCACCTCGCCGCCGGCCGGCGCGACGCCGACCGTGCCCAGCATCGGCTCGACGGGGAGCGCGATCTCCAGGTCGGTGTGCTGGGCGGCGAAGGTCACCGTGTTGGCGGCCCGGTCGAGCTCGTAGATCCAGGTCGTGTCCGGCAGCGGGTCCTGCAGGGTGGCGACGCGGTCGGTGCTGGTGAGCCCGCCGAAGAAGGGGATGGCCGCCGAGGCACCCCAGTCCCGCGCCGGCTCCATCGCGACGAAGTGCAGGGCCAGGGTGTCACCGGGCTCGGCGCCCTCGACCCAGAACGGGCCGGTCTGCGGGTTGACGAAGCGCAGGTCGACCTTCTCGCTGGAGAGGTCGGTGGTCTTGCGCAGGGCGCCGCAGAACGCGTCGTCGGACCAGACCCGCAACGCCGTCCCCGGGGTGATCCGCCGGAGCGGGGCCACGCCGCCGAAGGTGAACGCGTACTGCTCGAACGTGGGCGTGACCTCGACGACGTCCATGCCGCACCCTAGGGACGCGCCGCCGTGACCGGCAACGTCTCGGTGTCGGTCCGCAGCCGGACCCGGTCCGGCGTCAGCTCCGCGACCGAGGGGACGCCGAGCAACTGCAGCGTCCGGGTGACCTCCCGGGCCAGGATGTCGGCGACCCGCTGCACCCCGCGCTCCCCGCCGGCCATCAGCCCGTAGAGGTAGGCGCGCCCCACCAGGCAGGCGCGGGCGCCGCAGGCCACCGCGGCGACGACGTCGGCCCCGTCGAGGATGCCGCCGTCGAGGTAGACCTCGGCGCGGTCCCCCACCGCGGCGACCACCGCGGGCAGCTCCTCCAGCGGAGTCGGTGCCCGGTCGAGCTGGCGGCCGCCGTGGTTGGACACGACGACGGCGTCCGCACCGGCGTCCACGACCGCGCGGGCGTCGTCCGCCGTCTGCACGCCCTTGACGACGAGCGCGCCGCGCCAGCTCTCCCGCAGGGCCCGGAGGTCGGCGAGGGTCGCGGCGGGCTCGAAGACGCGGTCGGCCAGCTCGGCGACCGTCCCGCCCCACGAGCGCAGCGAGGCGAACTCCAGCGGCTCGGTGGTCAGCAGGTCGATCCACCAGCGCGGGTGGACGGCGGCGTTGGCCATCGTGCGCAGCGTCAGCGCCGGCGGGATGGTGAAGCCGTTGCGGACGTCGCGCAGGCGCGGTCCGGCGACCGGGGTGTCCACGGTGAGGACCAGCGCCTCGTAGCCGGCCCGGGCGGCCCGCTCGACGAGGGCGGCGCTGGCCTCGCGGTCGCGCCACAGGTAGAGCTGGAACCACCGGCGGGCACCGGGAGCCGCCGCCGCGAGCGCCTCGACGGTGGTCGTCCCCATGGTCGACAGCGCGTAGGGGACGCCGACCCGCTCGGCGACCCGGCCGACGGCGACCTCCCCCTGCGTGTGCATGAGCCGGGTGAAGCCGGTCGGCGCGAAGACCAGCGGCAGGGCCGACGGGCGGCCGAGCACCGTCGTGGACGGGTCGACCACGGAGACGTCGCGGAGCACGCTGGGCCGGAACTCGACGCGGGCGAAGGCCTCCCGTGCCCGGCGCAGGCTCAGCTCGGCGCCGGCCGCGCCGTCGGTGTAGTCGAAGACCGCGCGCGGCACCCGCCGGCGGGCGATCTCGCGCAGGTCGCCCACGGTGGCCGCGGCGGCCAGCCGGCGGTCGGTCGCGTCCCCGGGGAGGCGGCGGGGGCGGACCAGCTCACGCAGCTCGGACCAGCGGGGTGCGCGGCGCTCGACCACCTGGGACCTCCTCGGATCGCGTCGGTCCACCCTGGCAGGCCGCGCCTCCCCCCGCAGGCGGCACCCCGGTCGGGCCGGTCCAGTCGGCGGTGCAGCGCCGACACGGGACCGCGGTCCGGG